>JASFLG010000469.1:0-3943 GCA_050118205.1 Pseudomonadales bacterium | reverse complement strand
CGGGCGAGCAGGTCCCGGCACAGCTGAAACCCGCCGTCCACCTCCTCGCCGAGGATGATGTCCAGGATCACCAGATCCGGCAGGCTCTGCTCGAAGCCCTCGAGTGCCTCGTTCCGACTGCCGTACGCATCCACCTGATAGCCCTTCTTGGTGATGGCGTCGGTGTAGTTCGCACGCTGATCGGGGTCGTCCTCGACGATCGCAATTCTCTTTGCCATCAGCTAGTTATCCTGCCTTCTTCGTGAGCGTCTCAAACTCTTCTCGGGCCAGATTCTAGCCCGAAATCGCCCCCGGTGCGCCACTGTGTGAACCAGAGCACCCCGCCGGTTCCAGGGTTTCTCCATCATGGGACCCGCGCGCTCCAGAGTTCGTTCACGCGCGCTGCAGCCTGGATGTCTGTAATGAGGCCATGTCGGGGCTACCCCGCACGGCAACCGCCCGGGTGCTTCCCCCCAAAAAAGCATCGGGCATCGACAGTCGGATCTGATCGAGAACACGCATGAAAGTCTTCATACCGATGAGCGAGGAGCTGATGGAGCAGCTGGGCCTGTCCATGGACGACCTGGTGCCCTTCGATCTCGCCTACGAGGTGTTTCGACCGGGCGCACCGTTTCCCGTCGGTGAGCCCGAGGCGGACACCGTAGAGCCCGTCTGAGGCCGTTTGCGCCGGCCCAGGCGGCCGGCTAAGGTACGGCGAACGGTTGTGCCGCCTCCGCCCGGCGGCGTTGTGGTGCGTCTTGAGCGAACCCGTCGCGCAGTTTTTCGCCTCTCTCTTCGAGACCCTGGCCGCCATGGACTGGCTGGAGTTCTCCGGCCTCGTCTCGGGGCTCGTCTGCGTCTGGCTGCTCATCCGTCAGAACATCTGGACGTTCCCGATCGGCGTGATTTACTCGGTCGTCTCCGTGGTCGTGTTCTTCAGGGCCCGGCTGTATGCGGACGTGCTGCTCTCCGCCTACTACGTGCTGATGAACGCCTACGGCTGGTACTACTGGCTCTACGGCGGCGCCCGAACGGCGCGCGACGAGCTGGCGGTGACCCGCACCCCGCGGCTCGTGGGGCTCTGGCTCGCGCTGATCAGCGCGGCGAGCATCGCAGCGATGGGCTGGTACCTCACCACGTACACGAACGCGGCGTTTCCGTACTGGGACAGCGCCACCACCTGCATGAGCTTTGCCGCCATGTGGATGACGGCGCGCAAATACATTGAGAACTGGATCGTCTGGCTGGTGGTGGATGTGATTGCAACTGCGATCTACTACCTGAAAGACATCGAGTTCTACGCCATTCTCTACGGTGTGTACCTGGGCATGGCCCTGATGGGCTGGCGTGCATGGCAGCTGACGATGATCAAACAGGCGCAATCCCGGCCGAGACCGGTCAGCGCGTCCTCTGTCTGACCGGGCCGGAGTCCACCGGCAAAACGACCCTGGCCGCCCGGCTCGCCGAGGCGCTGGGCGGTGTGCTGGTGCCGGAGGTGGCGCGCGAGTACCTGGCCGGCCGGTCAGGCTACGACCGCAACGATCTGCTCGCCATCGCCCGGGCGCAGCTGGAGGCCGAGCAGTCCGCCGTCCTCTCGGATGCGGCGCTGATCGTGTGCGATACGGACCTCACGGTGATCCAGGTGTGGTGGGAGGAGAAGTACGGCCCCCTGCCACAGGAGCTCAACGCCGCCCTGGGGGACCGGGGCGAGCGTGCCTATCTGCTGATGCAGCCGGACCTGCCCTGGGCGCCGGATCCTCTGCGGGAGCATGCCGCGGACCGGGAACGGCTCTACACGCGCTACGAGGAGCTCCTCGCGGCCGGACCGTTTCCGTTCGCCGAGGTGGCAGGGCTCGATGAGGACCGATTCGGCGCGGCGCTCGAGGCCGTGCGGGCGTTCTACCCGGAGCTGGTGCCGGACTGAAGGTCGGCGAGGCGGCCGGCAGCCAGATCGAGCTGCTCACCGATCTCCGGGCGCCGGTTACCGTGCTCCCACTCCGCATGTGCCCAGGCATACTCGCGCAGCCAGAACGCGCGCAGGCAGCCGACCAGGCGCCACTCGGCCACCGGTTCGCCGGACCACAGAGACAGCATCCGGGCCAGCGCGGCGTCGTCCAGGCCGAGGCCCTGATGCAGGGTCACCAGATCGAACAACGGGTCGTTCTCGCCGTACCACTCCCAGTCCAGGGTGACCCAGGCGCCCGTGGCCGGCACGATCACGTTCCACGGATTCAGGTCGTTGTGGCAGGGCGTCGACACGAACGGCCGCCAGACGAGACCCGTCGCCAGATCCTCGATCCACCCCGGCGGCGTGCCGCTTGCCAGGTACTCCCGGGCGAGTCGCACCGGGTCGTAGCGGCGTCCGCTCGGCGGCAACCCTGCGTGCAGACCCTCGAGGTAGCGAACCAGCTCGGCCGGCTGCGCGGCGGTGTCGGTGAGCAGCTCGCCGGGCTCGTAGCGGGAGATCATGTTGCCGGTGACCGGATCGAAGGCCACGAGCGTCGGGATGCGTACGCGGTGCTCCCCATCGTAGAACGCGGCTTCGTGTGCGCGGTCGACGAACGGACGGATCCGCGAGGGCACCCGCAGCACGAACGCTTCGCCCGCATACGTGAACCGGTAGTTCTCGTTGCTGTAGCCGCCGCTCAGATACTCGAAGGCACCGAGCGCGTCCGCCCGCCAGTCGGGCACCAGGGCGCGCACCATAGCGGCGAGCTCGGTTCCAGGCGTCATGGAAGCGTCATTCACCCCGCAAGCCTCCGAGAGCCCGCACCGGCCGTCAAGCGACGAGTCGAACCTACCCCCGGCAGGCGCCTCCCGGGCGAGCTAGAATTGGATCATGGAGGTGACCCTGGCCCGATTCGTCCACGCGCTGCGCAGCGCCGACCTGCCCGTATCACCGGCAGAGACGCTGGATGGCTTCGAGGTGGTCCAGTACATCGGCATCGCCGATCCCAGGCTCCTGGAGAACGCCCTGGCGCTGGTGCTCGCCAAGTCGCCCGAGGAGAAGGCCCGGTTCGCCGACTGCTTCCAGCGCTTCTTTCACCAGCTCGCGTTCCAGCAGCCGGCCCGGCGGTCGCTGCTCAAGGGCGTGGACACCCAGGCGCTCCTGGACGACGTGGCGAAGGCGGACAACCCGACCCTGACCGACGTGATCCGCGCCATCGTGCACGGCAGGCAGAGCGACGTGAGCTGGAAGGTTCAGGTCGAGGCCGAACGGGTGCACCTCACCGACATCCGGAGCCTGCGCGAGAAGTCGGCGTACGCCTCCGCCCTGTCCCGGGCGCTGGGTCTCGAGGATCTGGAAGCCCTGATCATGGGTCCGGAGACCCCGGCGGCGCCGGAGCACCTGACGGCGCTGCGTTATCTGCGCCAGTACATCCAGGAGCAGGTGCGGGACTACGTGGATGCCCAGTACGCGCTGAACGTGGACGCCACGGGCAAACGCGCGCTCATCGACGCGGCGCTGAAGAGCAATCTGGATCAGCTGCCCCCGGATTACTACGAGGAGGTGGACCGGGTGGTGGCGAAGCTCGCGGACCGGCTCGCCCAGCAGCACCGGCGCCGGCGGCGCAAGGCACAGCGCGGTGTGCTGGACCTGAAGCACGTCCTCCGGGAGAACATCGCGTACGACGGGGTGCCCTTTCGTCTCAAGTGGCGTCAGAAGCGGATCGAGAAGTCGGCCGTCTACGTCGTCTGTGACGTCAGCAACTCGGTGGCGAGCGTCGCGCGCTTCCTGCTGCTCTTCCTGCACGGGCTCACGGAAGTGCTGCCCCAGGTGCGGGCCTTTGCCTTCTCCAACCGCCTGGGCGAGATCACGACCCGGTTCCGATCCCAAGGCATCGAGCGGGCCGTGGAGGAGGCGCTCTTCGACTGGGGCAAGGGCGCCACGGACTACGGTGCGGCGCTGGTGGACTTCCGGGATCTGGTGCATCAGGAGCTCGATCACCGCAGCACCGTGATC
>JASFLG010000468.1:0-3943 GCA_050118205.1 Pseudomonadales bacterium | reverse complement strand
GTACTGCTCCTTGCCGGCCTCCGCCGAGAAGCGGTCGAACATGTCCTTGAAGCGGTAGTAGGTGTCCATACCCGGCTTCATCATCTTCGACAGCGGCCCTTCGGAGAGGGCTTCCGGCGCGATCTTGAGATACCCGCCGGTGTGGTGCTGGGCCAGCTCCTTCACGTACTCCGGTGACTCCACGGCCAGGTCGTAGCGCACGCCGGAGGCGATGAGCACCTTCCTGATGCCGGGCAGCTCGCGCGCCTTCCGGTAGAGGTGGATGAGCGGTCCGTGGTCCGTGTTCAGGTTCGGGCAGATGCCGGGGTAGACACAGGATGGTCGCCGGCAGGCCGCCTCGATCTTCGGGTCTTTGCAGGCAAGGCGGTACATGTTCGCCGTGGGCCCGCCGAGATCCGAGATCACCCCGGTGAAGCCGGGCACCTCGTCGCGGATCGTCTCGATCTCGCGCAGCACCGAGGCCTCCGAGCGGCTCTGGATGATGCGGCCCTCGTGCTCGGTGATGCTGCAGAACGTGCAGCCGCCGAAGCAGCCGCGCTGGATGGCGACCGAGAAACGGATCATCTCGTAGGCGGGTATGCGGGCGTCGCCGTAAGCCGGGTGAGGCGTTCGCGTGTAGGGCAGCTCGTAGAGACGATCCATCTCCCGGGTGGCGAGCGGGATCGGCGGCGGGTTCAGCCACACATCCCGGTCGCCGTGGCGCTGCACCAGCGCCCGGGCGTTCCCCGGATTGCTTTCCGTGTGCAGGATGCGGGAGGCGTGCGCGTACAGCACCGGGTCGTCGCGCACGGCGGTGTAGTCCGGCAGGCGGATGACGCTGCGCTCGCGATCGGCCGCCTTCACCTCACGCACGAAGCGCACCACCTGGACGTCATCGCGCTCGGGCGTGCCGTGTGCCGCCGGACGCATGGCGTACGGGTCCTCCGGCGGGTTCAGCCGACCGGGGCTGTCCAGGTGCGTCGAGTCGATCTCGATCCAGCCGGACGGTGTGTCGCGGCGGGCAAACGCGGTCCCGCGGACGTCGGTGATCGCGTCGATCGCTTCACCCCGGGCCAGCCGGTGCGCGACCTCGGCCAGCGCCCGCTCGGCATTGCCATAGACGAGAAGATCGGCACGGGCGTCGAGCAGCACCGAGCGTCGCACCTTTTCCGACCAGTAGTCGAAGTGCGCGATACGGCGCAGGCTCGCCTCGATCCCCCCGACGACGATCGGCACGCCCTTGAAGGCTCTCCGGAGCATCTGACTGTAGACGATGACACTGCGGTCGGGACGTCGCCCACCCTCGCCGCCGGGTGTATAGGCATCGTCGCGGCGCACCTTCCGATCGGAGGTGTAGCGGTTGACCATGGAGTCCATGTTGCCGGCGGTCACCCCGAAGAAGAGGGTCGGCGCGCCGAGAGCCTGGAAATCGGCGGTGGTCTGCCAGTCCGGCTGGGCGATGATGCCGACCCGGAAGCCGTGTGCCTCCAGGAAGCGCCCGACGATCGCCATGCCGAAGCTCGGGTGATCGACGTACGCATCACCGGTCACCAGAATCACGTCGCAGGCGTCCCATCCCAGCGCCTCCATCTCGGCCCGGCTCATGGGGAGGACGGGCGCCGGGGTCAGCCGGTGCGCCCAGTGGCGGCGGTAACCGAAGAGGTTGGGTGCGGATCTGGCCGCGGCCTCGTTCATGGTGGGGATCGGTGTCTGTGGGGCATGCATTATCGCAGACGGTGCGCCGGGTCAGTCCAGCGACGGTTTGCCGCGCAGCTTCTTGATGGAGCCCTTCTGCTTCTTGGTGTCGATGCGCGCCTGCTTCTGGGATCGGGAAGGCCGGGTCGCGACGCGCCTCTTCGGGACGCGCCGTGCCTCTACGATCAACTCGGCCAGGCGCTCCCGGGCATCCTCCTTGTTGCGATGCTGGGAGCGGAGTCGGTCAGCGAGGATCAGGATCTCGTCGTGGTGGGTGAGGCGCGATCCGGCGAGCCGCCGCAGGCGTGCCTTGACCGGCTCCGGCAGCGTGGTCTGACCCAGGTGCACGCGCAGCTGCACCGCGGTGGAGACTTTGTTCACGTGCTGACCGCCGTGCCCCCTTGCGCGCACGAACTGATACTCGAGCGCCGCCTCGGGGACGTCCGGGTCGAGCGGTGGCTCGCTCACGGCACGTCCGGCACGGCGTAGACGATGCGGCCACCGACGATGGTGTAGAGCACTCTCGCGTCGAGCAGCTTTGCCGGTGCCTGGTGACCGGCGGCGATCAGGTCCGTGTCGAACACGGCGATGTCCGCGAGCTTGCCCGGGGTGAGCGTCCCCTTGATGTCCTCCTCGAAGGATGCCCAGGCAGGCGCCCGGGTGTAGGCGTCGATGGCTTCCTCGATGGTCAGCCGCTGATCGGGAAACCAGCCACCGGCCGGCTCACCCGTCAGCGTCTGCCGGCTGACGGCGGCGTAGAGCCCGTAGACCGGATTCAGGTAGTAGCGGGCGGCGTTGGTCCCGGGAGAGTCGCTGCCGAAGATGAGCACCGCACCCGCGTCCTTGAGCTTCCGGAACGCGTAGGCACCCTCGGAACGCTCCGGACCGATGCGCTCCTCCATCCAGCGCATGTCGTCGGCGACGTGATACGGATTGACCTCGGCGACGAGGTTGAGCTCGCCGAAGCGGGCGAAGTCCTCCTCGCGCAGGACCTGGGCGTGGATCACCCGCCAGCGGTGATCCGAGTCCACCATGTCGTGATGCTCGAGCACGCGCTGGTACATGTCGAGGAGGATTCGGTTGCCGAGATCGCCGATAGCGTGGATGTGCGGTGGCACCCCGGTGGGGACCCAGGCGTCGATGAGCCGCTCCATGTTGCCGGGCGCCCACTTCGTGTAGTGGTCTGTTTCGCTCATGCTGAAGGCCGCGCCTTCCTCGGCCTCCGGCAGCATGGGGGTGCGCAGGGCGCCGCGGTTTTCCGGATCGTGATCGTAGGGCTTGAAGAACATGGCACTGGAGTTGCCCATGATGCCGTCCACCCAGCCCTTGTAGCCGATGATCTTCAGCCAGTCGTCGCCGAAGCCCCGGGTGATCCCGAGACCGGCCACGTGCTCCACCTGAAAGATGTTGGGCCGCGCCATGATGCGCGCAGTGAGCTCGCCGCGGTCTTTCAGCGTCTGGTACGCCCGCATCTGCTCGGCGTCGGTGAGGTCCTGAATGGTGGTCACGCCGCCTTCCCGTGCCTCCTTCAGCACGGCCCGCACGCCGACCAGGCGCTGGTCGAACGGCATCGGCGGGATCACGTTCTGCACCAGGTCCACCGCGGTGCCGCGCAGGATGCCGGTGAGCCGTCCGTCCGGGGCGCGGCCGATCTCGCCGCCCACGGGATCCGGCGTGTTCTCGTCGATGCCGGCGAGCTCCAGCGCCAGGGCGTTGGCGAGATACATGCTGCGGTCGAAGCGGCTGACCAGCACCGGATGTTCCGGGGTGATCGCATCGATGAGGCTCCGATCGGGCGTGAACGGTCCGTCGGGGACGCTGCCGGCATCGCCGTCCCCGCCGCTCGAGCCCTGCTCCCACTGCTCGTAGGCGCCCCACGAGCCGCGCACGATCCAGCTGCCCGCCGGCAGCCGCTCGGTAGCGCCGCGGATCCGTTCGGCGAACGCCGCCGGCTCGTGCACGTCGAGCAGGTTGACCCCGGTGAGCAGCATACCGGTCGCGTCCATGTGCACGTGCGCGTCGTTGAACCCCGGGCTGACGAACGCGCCGTCGAGATCGATGACCCGGGTGTGCTTGTCGGCGAGTGCTGCGATTCCGGCGGAAGAGCCCACCGCCAGGATCTTGTCGCCCGCGACGGCGATCGCTTCCGCCCACGGCGCCGTCTCGTCCGCCGTGTAGATCCGGGCGTCGGTGAGGATCAGGTCCGCGGCGGGCTCGGCCGCGGCGGTCGTGGCGCCGAGGAGCGCTGCGGCCAGCGCCAGGTATGCCG
>JASFLG010000467.1:0-3945 GCA_050118205.1 Pseudomonadales bacterium | reverse complement strand
GAGAACGTGGCCTATCTGCACCGGCAGTGCGAGGTCTACCGGGCGGAGGGATTCCAGGCGCTGGCCAAGGTGGAGGTCAGCGCCAATGGCCGGCACATACTGGCCGTGCTGAACGTCGTGGACGACGATCGTCTGGTCACACCCGGCGAGCTCGGCCTTTCAGAGGAAGCCTTTGCGAGCCTCGGCGTCGCCGAGAACGCCCCGGTGCAGGTCTGCCACGCCGAGCCGGCGGCGTCCATGGACGCGGTTCGACGGAAGATCGAGGGCGAGCGGCTGACCGCCAGTCAGTACATGGACATTGCCCGGGACATCGCCGAGCGACGCTACGCCAAGATGGAGATCGCCGCCTTCCTGGTGGCGTCCGGCCAGACCGGACTCGACCGCGACGAGGTGATGTTTCTCACCCAGGCCATGGTCGCCCAGGGCGAGCGCATGCAATGGGAAGGCGATCTGGTGGTCGACAAGCACTGCATCGGCGGCATCCCCGGTAATCGCACGTCCATGCTGGTCGTGCCGATCGTCGCTGCGCACGGCATGCTGATCCCGAAGACCTCGAGCCGTGCCATCACCTCCCCCGCCGGCACCGCCGATACGATGGAGGTACTCGCCGAGGTCGAGCTGGCACCGGACCGGCTGCACGACGTGGTTCGCCGCCAGCGTGGCGCGCTGATCTGGGGCGGCACGGCAAACCTGGCACCGGTCGACGACATCCTGATCTCGGTGGAACGTCCGCTGGGCTTCGACTACCCCGGCCAGATGGTGGCATCGATTCTGTCCAAGAAGATCGCCGCCGGGTCGACGCACCTGATCATCGACATTCCGGTGGGACCCACGGCCAAGGTACGGCACATGCGCGACGCCCTCGGTCTGCGCAAGCTGTTCGAGTATGTGGCCGAGCGTCTGGGGCTCTACGTTCAGGTGGTCATCACCGACGGCCGCCAGCCCATCGGCCGCGGCATCGGCCCGGTTCTGGAAGCTCGCGACGTAATGCAGGTGCTGCAGAACGACCCCGCCGCACCGGCCGACCTGCGCCAGAAAGCGCTGCGGCTGGCCGGCCGCGTGCTCGAGTTCGATCCGGACGTGCGCGGCGGCGACGGCTTCGACATCGCCCGGGACATCCTCGACTCCGGACGCGCGCTGGCGAAGATGCAGCGGATCATCGACGACCAGGGCCGCAAGACGGAGACGCCCGAGCCCGGGCCGCTGGTGCTGGAGGTCCCGGCTCCGGCGGGCGGGACCGTGATCTCCATCGACAACTATCAGATGGCGCGGATCGCGCGACTGGCCGGAGCACCGATGGACAAGGGCGCCGGCGTCGACCTGCTGAAGAAGCTGGGAGACACTGTCGAGGCGGGCGAGTCCCTGTATCGGGTGCACGCCAAGTTTCCGGCGGACTTCGGATTCGCCAGCGCTCTCGTCGGGACCGACAATGGCTACCGGATCGGCACCGCCGATCAGATACCCGAGGTGTTCGCGGAGTTTTAGATGATCGTGCTCGGATTCCCCGACTACGACCGGCAATCGCGGGCCCTTGCGGCGGCGCTGGACGTCCCTTTCGACGTGGTCGATGTGCATCGGTTCCCGGACGGGGAAAGCCGCATCCGGCTGCCGCCGCGCCTGCCCGGGCGGGTGGTCTTCTGCCGCTCCCTGGATGCGCCGAACGGCAAGCTCGTGGAGCTCATGCTCGCGGCCGCCGGGGCCCGGGCGGAAGGTGCGCAGGAGCTCATCCTGGCCGCGCCCTATCTCTGCTACATGCGCCAGGACACTGCGTTTTCTCCCGGCGAGGTGGTGAGCCAGCGGGTCATCGGCGCGTTTCTCGCCGACCGTTTCGACGCTGTGATCACCGTCGATCCGCACCTGCACAGGGTGGCCAGCCTCGCCGAGGCGGTCCCCGCCCGGCGGGCGGTCGCGCTTTCCGCGGCGCCGGCCATGGGGACCTTTCTCGCCAACGGTACCCGGCGGCCACTTCTGGTCGGGCCGGATGAGGAGTCGGCTCAGTGGGTGGACACGGTGGCTACCAACGCCGGCCTCGACTTCGTGGTCGCACGCAAGGTCCGGCGCGGCGACCGCAGCGTCGAGATCACCCTGCCGCCCCGCAGCTACCAGGGTCTGGATGTGGTGCTGGTCGACGACCTGGCCAGCACCGGCCGCACTCTGGCGGAAGCCGCCCGCGCACTCCACGCGGCCGGCGCCGGTCGCGTTGATGCACTTGTCACGCACGCACTGTTCATGGGCGACGCGCTCGAGACGATGCGTGCCGCCGGCATTCAGGACGTCTGGAGTTCGGACTCCGTGAGCCATCCGAGCAACGCCTTTCCCCTGGCGAAGGTCCTCGCCGCGGCCGTCGGCTGAGCGTTGTCGAACGCTCAGGTGGCCTTGTTGACGATGTCCTCCAGCACCTGCGCCGCGTGCGACACGTGGTCCGCGGCGTTGGACAGGTGCCGGTAGATCTCCCGACGCTTCAGCATCTGGGTGACCGTCACCAGCGTCTCGTAGCTGCGCTGATCGATCTCCTCCGTGCTCGCCCCGGCCATGCTCTTCTCCTTCAGTTGCTCCACCTGGCGCACCGGATCAAAGAGCTCCGCCAGAGCCGCGCGATAGACCTTCTCGCAATCCCGTTCGGTCTTGCGCGCACGCTCGGCGTGACGATCCGCCGCTTCCGGGTCGTCACGCAGGCTCTCGAAGCCCGCCCGCAGGGCGCGGGCGCCCTCGTCGACCAGGCCGACCATGGCCACCATCTTCTCGTCGGGGCTCACCCCCAGGATCTCCATCTCCCGGACACAGGTCTTGGCGTAGTTCAGCACCTCGTCGATGGCCATGACGGCGTCGTAAATGTCTTCCCGATCCATCGGGGTGGAGAACGAGCGCTGCAGCGTGGCCAGGTTGCGGGCCTTGATCCGGTCACCTTCGTGCTCGAGTCGCCGCACCTCCAGCGCCATGGCCGGGTTCCGCTCGCGCAGGAACCCCACCAGGTGGCCGGTCCCGTCGGCGGTCACCGCGCACTGGTCCACCAGCAAGGCATAGAAGTCCGGCATGCTCGGAAGGATTCGCGACTTGAGACGAGCCAGCAGGCCCGGACGTGCCTCCTTCGCTGCGCTGGTACTCCGCTCACTCATGACGTCCTCCCTTCTCAGAACAGCGAACCCGGCAGCAGCCGGCCGAGCCACCAGTAGAACAGCGCCAGCATCCCGGCGCCCGGCAGCGTCAGCAACCAGGCCAGGACGATCTCCCGGGCCCGCTGCCAGCGCACCGCCCGGGGACGCTCCTGGGCGCCCACGCCCATGATGCTGGTGCTCACCACGTGCGTCGTGGATACCGGGCCGCCCACCAGCGAGGCGCCGAAGATGACCATGCTGGAGGCGAGCTGTACATCGAAGCCGTGCAGCGGCCGAAGCTTGAAGAGCCCGAATCCCACCGTACGCACGATACGCCAGCCGCCCAGGGTGGTGCCCAGGGTGAGGGCCGTAGCACTCAGCGCCATGACCCACAGCGGTACGGCGAAGCTCTCGAGTTGCCCGGTGAGCACCAGCACCAGGGTGATCACCCCCATGCCCTTCTGTGCGTCGTTGGTCCCGTGGGAGAACGCCAGCGCCGATGCGGTCAGCCACTGGCCACGCCGCAACGGTCGGTTCACCGCCGGCGTGGCCGCGCGCAGGAGCAATCTGACAAAGCCATGAAGACCGTAGGCGACGATGAACCCGAGCAGCGGCGACAGCAGCAGCGCGGCGAGCACTTTCGCGATGCCGGTGGGCCGCCCGGCCAGCGCCTCCTTGAACCCCCAGACCACGTGATCCGCCCCGTAACCGACGGCGACGGCGGCCGTCAGCCCGCCGACCAGCGCGTGCGACGACGAGGACGGCAGACCCAGCCACCAGGTGAGCAGGTTCCAGCTGATCGCGCCGAGCAGCCCGCAGAGAATGACTCCCAGCGCGTTCGCTACCGGCA
>JASFLG010000466.1:0-3946 GCA_050118205.1 Pseudomonadales bacterium | reverse complement strand
AGTCGCCGTGAATGAGATCGTCGCCCGGCGGGAACTGCTGCGCGAGGTCCCGCCGCGCATCGATGAATGCCATACCGCCGCAGGCCTCGGCGAGCGCACGATCGGCACTCCCGTTGCCGCGCCCCGCAGCATCGAAGGCGTCCAGATAGCCCGCCAGCTCCAGAAACCCGGGAATGGTCGGAGGCAGCGCCCCCCCGGGGAGGTCGGCCAGGATGCGCTGGAACCGACCGAAGGCGCGGCCGGCGGCTTCGCAGAGATCCGGGTCCGTCGACCGGGCGAGCGCCCGGGCGTCATCCACATGCCGCCACAGCCGCCACCACTCGCCACTGCGGTCCACGAAGGCAGCGTCCCCGTCCCGGGTGCGAAGCAGCACCGGAAGAAGCTCCGGGGCCTGCCTCGCGAAGTGGGCGAGCACCCGTTCCAGGTTCGCCATGACCCGGGCGGGGTCCGGAAACACCCCGCGGTTGATCCGCTGCAGGACGAAGCGTTCGCCCGCCCTCGCGGTGACGAGCAGCGTGAGGTGGATGTGTCCCTCGCCGAGCGGAACGATCCCGGCGGGCCCGTCCAGCCAGCCCGCCGCCAGCGCGTCGGCGGCCTGCATCAGCTCCGCGTCTCCGCCCGCCATCCGCGCGTGTCAGTCCGCGCGAAGCCAGCGGCAGAGCGCCGGCGGAAGCGCCAGCATGAGCTCTCCGACCGGTGCCGAGACGGCCTCGAGAACCTCCGGTGCCGCCGGACGGTCGGCCAGACGGTCCGCCACGAGACCGGCCAGTCGCCCCAGCTTTTCCGCAAGCGGCTCCAGATTCTGCGGCGCGTCAGAGGCACGCGCGGCAAGCGCCTGCCAGCTGGCGACGATTCGGTCCAGAGCGTCCCGGGCATCCGGGTCACCCGCGGCCTCGCGCTCGCAGAGCGCGGCGACGGCGACGGCGCGACGGCTCTCCACGGGCAGGTGGTCGACCAGATCGTTCAGGGACGAGCGCACGTCGTACGGTCGCGCCTGCGGCATTTCGCGGCCTTCGATGCGCGCGGCCAGCGCCTGCTCACCGAGCAGACGTCCGTACCACTTGACCGGCTCCAGCATGTCGACGAGCTCCCGCCAGTCGCCATCAACCCCGAGGCGGTCGAGCTCGGCGGCGAGCCGGGCCGCGAGATCGATCCCGGCGAGCGGCAGATCGCGCGCCTCGAACCGTGCCTCCCGGGTGGCGATCGTGCCCATGTCCGCCGCCTCGGGCGGCGACCAGAAGCGCTCCGCCACCGCCGGCAGCCGTGTCCACAGACGCGTGTCGAGCACCGCCGGCGTGACCAGCTCGCCCCAGAGACAGGCCTCGGCGCCCAGCAGGCGCTCCTCGTGGGCCGCCGAACCCCGCTCCAGCGCGCCGTCCCGCCAGCGCAGCGTCCAGCGCATGCCCTCGGCGACGTGGGCAAACCTGTCATCCGCCAGCAGCGCGTCCTCGCGGGCGAGAAGATCCGCCTGGGGCGCCGCCGGATCGAAACCATAGTGCACGTCGAGGGGGTAATTCAGATCCAGGTAGTAGGGCGCCGACACGACCACCCGCTTGCCGGCCGCCAGCGCCCGGTCGCGCATGGTGCTGCCCCGCCACGCCTGGATGATCCAGTCCGCGCCGGCGTAGGCGCCCAGGACCTCATCCCAGGCCACGACCTGACGCCGTCGCGCCGTCGCCATGTCGGCCACGCGCCGGTTGAAGTAACCCTGCACGGCGCTCACGTCCGCGAGCGACTCGCGGCGCATCAGCTCGCCCACGTTGGGGTCTTCCGACCACCAGCCCGGGCTCACCTCGTCGCCGCCGATGTGCAGGCATGGATCCGGAAACACGGCGACCAGCGCATCGAGGATCACACCGATGGCCTCGAAGACCGCTTCGTTGCTGGGGTCGAGGCACGCCGGGTGAACGCCGAACCGTGACGCGGGCCCAACCTGCCTGGATCCCCACTCCGGATAGGCTGTTAGCCAAGTTGTCACGTGACCCGGCATGTCGATCTCCGGCACCACCCGTATGCCGAGATCGGCGGCGGTGTGCACCACCGAAGCGAGTTCTTCCGCGGTGTAGCAATCGGCACTAGCCAGGCGCGGGAGTGCCGGCACCGGAAAGCGGAATCCCTGGTCGTCCGACAGATGCAGGTGGAGCACGTTCAGCTTGCAGCGGGCCATCCCCTCCAAGGTACGCAGCACGTCGCGCACCGGCAGAAAGTGCCGGGCCGGATCAAGCAGCAGCCCACGCCAGGAGAAGCGTGGCCGGTCGTCCACCGCCACGTGCCCCACAGTGCCTTCCTCGGTCACCAGCTGACCGAGGGTCACCAGGCCGCGCAGCGCGCCCCACTCGCTCGCCGCATCGAGATAGAGCCCTGCGTCGTCCGCCACCAGCCAGTAGCTTTCGTCCTCGGCGAGATCGGGCACCTCGCCGCCCGGCGCGTGACACTGCACCCTGACGTTGGTGGATCCCGCGTCCTGCTCGAGCCCGGTGCGGCGGGCAACGTCGCGGCTGAGACGCTCGGCGGCCCGGATCAGGCGATCGCTTGCCACCCCGTGAAAGGTCAGCTCGAAGCGGGCGCCGGGCAGCCGGATCTCACCGCTGCCTCGATCGACGGATCGCGGCCAGGGCAGGAGCGAGGGTTCGATTGCTGGCAGTTGACTCCCCATGGGGCCCAATTCAATCTGTCATGAGACTCTACCACTCCCTGAGCTCTCGAGAGAGGCGCGCAGGACGGCGGCCAGGACCACGGCCACAACGGCAGACGGAAAAATGAATATCGAAGAGCGTATGCGAGCCGTGCTCGACGCGGAAGCGGACGCCATCCGGTCGATCAAAGTCGACGCAAGCTTCGTGCGTGCCGTCGAGGTCATGCTCGCGTGCCAGGGCAAGATAATCACGACCGGCATCGGCAAGGCCGGGTACATTGCCAACAAGTTCGCCGCGACGCTGTGCTCCACGGCGACACCCGCCGTGTTCGTGCACCCCGCGGAAGCCGCCCACGGCGATCTGGGCCTGGTGGACACCAACGACGTGCTGATCGCATTCTCCACCAGCGGCAAGAGCCGCGAGGTGCTGGAGATCCTGGAGCTCGCCCGCCATCTCGGCGTGGCCACCATCATCGGCGTGACCTCGCATCCCGACTCCGAGCTCAGAGCCATGTCCGACTTCGTGCTGGACATGGGGGTGATCGACGAACCCTGCCCGCTCGGTCTCACCCCGTCGGCGAGCATGGCGGTGATGCTCGCGATCAGCGACGCCATTGCTCTGTCCCTGATGGAGCAGAAAGGGGTCACCCGCGAGGACTGGGGTCTCAGGCATCACGGTGGCTACCTCGGCCGCGCCGCGCGGGCGGACAACGAGCCGCGTGAGAGCCGCGGCTGAACCGCCGCGCAGCGAGTCGCCGACTCAGGCCTCCGAGGGCTCTGCCAGCACGCTCGCCATGGGGCTGAACGCACGCTGGCAGATACCGATGAAGCGCTTGGCGCCTTCCGAGAGGGCCTCATGCTTCTTGTAGTACAGACCCACCTCACGTTCCAGGCTGGAGAACTCGAGACCCCCGATGGCGTGAAAACCCTCGAGGTCCGCGAGCAGCCGGTCCGGCAGGAACGTGATGCCTTTGCCAGCCGCACACAGAGCCAGCCGCAGCTCCAGGTGACTCACCTCCCAGACGTCCTGCACCTGGTCGCGGATCCGCTGACTGCTCCCCGGGCGCTTGTCGGGATCGTCCAGGAAGCTGGTGAGCAGGGTCTGCCCGCCGATGCTGGCGGCAGGATCCGCGAGCAGGCGCGTGTAGTCGGGGTGATGCTCGTGCACCACCAGGTATCGCGTCTCGCCGAACAGCGGGAGGAGCTCGAGGTGCCCGGGCATCCGGCTCTGAAACGGCCCGAACGCCAGCTCCCAGCGACCTTCGTCCACCCCGTAGACCATCTCCCGGCTAGGCGCCACGTCGAGCTTCA
>JASFLG010000465.1:0-3954 GCA_050118205.1 Pseudomonadales bacterium | reverse complement strand
GCTTTGACGTCACGTTCACGCCATGGCAACGCGCACGTGACGCCAAGAGCGGGATCATTCCTGCGTCCAACCCAACACCGTGACACCGATGCTGAAGCCGCAGAGCCGCTATTTCGGTCCCCTGGTCGCCCTGGTCGTGACCCTGACCCTCTGCTCCGCCCTGTTGAGCTGACCGCGCCGGCCCAATCGGGCCGGACGGTTCAGCCGGAGCAGGAGCCGCCGCCGAGCACGCAGAACCGCGCGCAGTGCCTGTGATTGAGTGCGACCGGCCGGAGGCTCTCCCTGAGGGTGCCGCCCATCGAGAACGCCTCCTGATAGGGCAGCAGCGTGCACGCCACCACCTCCGGGCGCCCCGCGCCCCTGCGCCGCACCACCATCCGCGCGCTGGCACACATCATGTCGGCCGGATCCACGCCGAGAATGCCCCAGCAGGCCGTGGTGATCTCCGGCACGTCCGCCGTTTCGTCCATCTCTGGAAACAGCACCAGGTCAGCCGGGTCGCTGGCATCCAGATCGAGCCCGAGCGTATCGAACAGCGACTGAAAGCCGGCGCGCAGCACCGCTTCCGGTTCGCCCCAGAAGGTGCGGCCGGCGATGTTGATGCGGCATCCCTGCCCGGCCAGCCACTGAAGCCCCTTCATCGTCGGTTCCCAGGAACGCCGACCACGCTCTGCCTGGTGCTTCGCGCGATCGAAATGATCGACGGAGACGCGCAACGTGAGCTGCCTCCCGAAGCGCTCGATCAGCGAGGCGAGCCCGTTGGCGCACTTCATCATCGGCCGCATGGCGTTGGTCAGCACCAGGACCCGGAAACCCCGCGCGAGGCAGTCCTCGAGAATCGCCAGAATGTCCGGATTCATGAACGGCTCGCCGCCGGTGACGCCAATCTCCGACACGGGCAGCTGCTCCGCCTCGATCTCGTCGAGCACGGCCCGAACGTCCGCACGCGTGAGGTAGGCAAGCCGATCGTTCTTCGGGCTCGACTCGATGTAGCAGTGCTCGCAGGTCAGGTTGCACAGGGTGCCCGTGTTCAGCCACACGGTGTTCAGCGCCTGCGGCGCCACACTGGCGCGGGGTTCCCCATCGGCCGTGACATCCGGGTGCACGAACTTCCCCGTCTCGGTCGCAATCATGTCCATGGTCGAGCCGTCGGCTCCTTCTCGGCGCTCGTCAGCCCGAGATCATGTCAGGTATGCTCACCGGACTGAAGGGAGAGGGGGCGGATGTCGAACGAGCTGTCGAGAACCACCATCTACGCGCACGGCGCGCTGGGATTGCCGCTGGCCGTGATCGGCTATCCGCTGGCGATCTGGATTCCCGCGCACTACTCCGGTGGTCTCGGCATCAGCCTCGCGGCGGTGGGCACCATCCTCATGCTCGCCCGGCTCACCGACGTGGTGACCGACCCGATCATGGGCGAGCTCTCGGACCGCTGGCGGACCCCCATCGGCCGTCGGCGCCCCTGGCTGCTGATCGGCACGCCCATGATGATGCTCGGGGTCTATCACCTGTTCATGCCGCCGGACGATGCCGGGCTCGCCTACTTTCTGGTCTGGCTGACCCTGTTCTTCATCGGCAGCACCATGATCGGGCTGCCGCACCGGGCCTGGGGTGCGGAGCTCTCGCCGGACTACCACCAGCGCAGCCGCGTGACCGCGGCCAGAGAGTTCTACGTGCTGATGGGGCTCATGGTGGCAGCTGCCGTGCCCATGATCGTGGAAATCCGTGCGGACGGCGGCTCCGGGGTCGCTGCGGTGTTCACCACCTTGTGGCACGACGCGATGGGTGCGTTCTCCGGCGAGTTCAACAAGGCGGTGGTCGACCGTGCCACCCTGACAGGTCCCGTGCTGGCGGGTCTCGCCTGGACCGTTCTGCTGCTCCTGCCCGTCTGCGCCGCGGTCGTGCTGATCTTCGTCAAGGAGCCGCCGCCGATCCAGGGGGAGACCCGGCCCACCTTCCGCGACGGGCTCAGGCTGGTGATGAAGAACGGCCCGATGATGCGCGTGCTGCTGATCGCGCTGCTGGTGACGTTCGGCGAAGCGTTCCGCAACGCGGTGTCGCTGTTCTTCATCCGTGACATCGTCGGCGTGCCCACCATCGGCGCGGCCTACTTCTTCTACTTCATCGCCGGCCTCGGGGCGATTCCCTTCTGGCTGGCGCTCGGGCGTCGTATCGGCAAGCACCGGGCCTTCATCTGCACGCTCATCACCGTGGCCACCGTGTCCGCCGCCAACCTGCTGCTCGGCTACGGGGACTACCTGCCGTTCTTCCTGCTCTTCATCGTCAAGGGCTTCTGCTACGGCGGTCTGCAGTTCCTGCCGGTGGCCATGATGGCCGACGTGGTGGACGTGGACGCGGCCCGCAGCGGCGGGCGGCGCGCCGGCACCTACTTCGCCTTTCTCGGCTTCACCGAGAAGATCGCCATTGCCTTCGGCACCGGCGTGTCGCTCAACATCGTCGGGCTGCTCGGCTTCGACCCGGCCGGCGGGGTGGCGGCAAGCTCCGAGATCGGGGTGCTGTCCCTGCGGCTGGTGTACTGCCTCGGTCCGATCTTCTTCTACGGACTGGCGCTCAGGCTGATCTGGCGCTACCCGCTCACCCCGGCCCGGCACGCCCGGCTGCGCGCGAGCCTCGACCGCCGGGCGGCGCGTCTGGCGCGACCGGAGGCGGTGGATGCCATTGGCCAGGAACCCTGAGGAGGCAGCATGAATGTTCGACGTCTCTCAGCCCCCCTCGGCGCCATCGTCGAAGGGGTGGACGTGCGCCGTGTGGACGATGGCACCTGGCAAACCCTGAACGACCTTTTCTGCGCGCACCATGTGCTCGTCTTTCCGGGGCAGACCCTCACACCTGACGAGCAGATGGCCTTCGGCCGCCGCTGGGGCGAGCTGGTCCGCCATCCCTATGCCGGTATGAAGGCGTATCCCGAGATCATCGAGCTCACGAATCCCGGCAAGAAACGGGACGTGAACCAGCACTGGCATTCGGACATGACCTACAACGAGTGCCCGCCGAAGCTGACCATGCTCTACGCCCTGGAGGCGCCCGAGCTCGGCGGCGATACCGCCTTCGCCAACCAGCACCTGGCCTGGGCGGATCTCTCGGAGGGTCTCAAGGCATCGCTGGGCGATCTCACCGCCGTGCACAGCGCCGAGGGACTGGCCGGCATCTACGGCGCGGATCCGGGCGAGGCACCCCGTGCCGAGCATCCGGTGATGCGTACGCACGATGAGAACGGCCAGCCCGCGCTCTACGTGTGTCGCGCGTTCACCCGGCAGTTTGCCGGCTGGACCCGGGAGGAGAGCCGGCACCTGCTCGAGTACCTCTTCGCGCACAGCGTGCGCCCCGAGTACCAGGCGCGCCATCACTGGCGCCCCGGCGATCTGGCGATGTGGGACAACCGCTCGCTGCTGCACTTCGCCGTGCACGACCACGGCGACGAGCCGCGACGCATCCACCGGCTGCAGGTGGCCGGTCCGCGTCCGGCCTGAGACATTCACCGTGCCCGCCGCGCCCATAGAGATCCGGCCCGCCACCGCGGCGGAGATGGGTCAGGTCGGGCTCATCACCAGCTACGTCTACGGCGGCGACTTCGGCGACGGGGAGAACAACCTGCCCGCGACCTCGAACCGGCCGGAGTGGACGCTGTGCGCCTTCGAAGGCGCAAAGATGGTGGCGAGCTACGGCGCGATTCCCTTTACCATGCGCGCCAACGGCAGTGCCATGGCCATGGCCGGGGTGTCCATCGTCGGTACCCTGCCCGAGTATCGGCGCCGCGGTCTGCTCCGTCGGATCACCGAGGCGTCGTTCGAGCGCATGCGCGAGAATGGTCAGACCGTGGCCGCGCTCTGGGCCTCCCAGGCGGCCATCTATCAGCGCTTCGGCTACAGCATGTGCTCCGTGCGCCGGACCTACACGATCGATACGGTGGACATGACACTCCTGGTGCCGCCG
>JASFLG010000464.1:0-3961 GCA_050118205.1 Pseudomonadales bacterium | reverse complement strand
GCTGCTGCCGTCCGCGTTCCAGGAGGGTTCGCGGGCATCGTACAGGTAGCCGGTGAGCGGCGTGGCGGTCCCACCTGCTACCGGGATGCTGAACAGCACGCCCTGCAGGCTCATGACCAGGGTCCGGCCGTCCGGGCTGAGCGCGAAGGAGAGATTCGTGCCTTCGGTGACGGTGACCGACCGGCGTCCCGCCGGCGCGGTCGGTTTCTGCGCGGTCGTGGCGGATGGCCCGGACGGGGCGACGGAATCGGGCGGTGGCGATACCGGCTCGTCGGTGTTCGATCCGCAACCCGTCAGGATCCCTGCGCAGAGAACCCCTAACAGCCACCTGCGCGCGCCTGGTCCTCGCATGTCTCCTCGCCGTCCCAGAGAAACGCTGGCAGTATCTGTTATTCGAGGTGGGCTGACCAGCCGCCGCGGAGTTTGCAAACGCCTGGAGAATGCCTATCGTGACGATGCAGCTCACGGGGCGGCGGCGAGGGGGAAGCAGCGAGATGGCGCAAGCAGACAACCAGAATGGCGATCCCGGATGGGTCAGCGCGGACGGTGCGTATCTGGACCGGCGGATCTTCTCCGATCCGGAGATCTATCGGCTGGAGCTCGAGCGGATCTTTGCCCGTGCCTGGAACTTCGTCTGCCACGAGTCGCAGCTGCCGGAGACGGGCAGCTTCTTTCTGAACTACATCGGCGAGGATCAGGTGATCGCCGTTCGAGACCGGTCCGGATCGGTCAGCGTGCTGCTCAATACGTGCCCGCACCGCGGCAACACGGTCTGCCGGGCAGAGCAGGGCAGGGCATCGAGTTTTCTGTGCTCCTACCACGGCTGGAACTTCGACCTGGACGGCCGCCTCGTCGGTATGCCTGGCGAGGACACGTTCTATCGCGGTGGTGTGGACAAGGCGCGCTGGGGGCTGCCCAGGGCGGCGCAGGTGGAGAGCTACCGGGGCTTCGTCTTCGCCACCCTGGATCCTGAAGCGCCGGCGCTGTCGGACTACCTCGGTTGGGTGGGGCGGCTCGGGCTCGACATGCTGGCGTCCCAGGGCGACGTGGCGGTGGTGGACGGTATCCAGAAGAACCGTATCCGATGCAACTGGAAGATCGCCGTGGACAATCTCTACGACTGGTACCACGTCAAGGTGAGCCACGGCACCGCGCTGAAGCTCAAGTACCTGAGCGACGAGTCCATGGCGCCGATGGATCAGATGGTGATTCTCGGGGAATACGGCCACGGCATCGGCGGCCCGGGCCTTACGGAGGCTCAGTTCGCCGATTTCCAGGCGCGCATGGCACGTGGCGAGGACCCGGTGCACTGGTACGACTTTCAGGCCGGACGACGCCTCCGCGCCGAGAAGCAGGCCGAGCTGGGCCCGGTCGGCAGCCGCTCCCTCGGTCACCCGAACATCTTTCCGAACCTCTGGGTGACCCTCACCCGGCAGCTCTGTCTGCGCATTCCCCGCGGACCGTTGGAGACCGAGCTCTGGTGGTTCACGCTGCTGCCCAAGCACCTGAGCGAAGAGCAGCGGCGGTTCGCGATGCACATGGCGAATCACACCTTCGGACCCGCCGGGCTGCTCGAGCAGGACGACGGGGAGAACTGGAGTCACTCGACCCGCGGTGCGATGGGGCTGGTCAGCCGGCGCCGCCCGGTGAACCTGTCCATGGGGCTCGGTCAGGACGAGGTGGCCGTGGACCCGTCCGGGCAGAGCCGGATCGAGACCGTGGTCAACGAGCACGGCCAGCGCTGGACCTATCGGTCGTGGCAGGAGTGGATGAACGCCGCGAGCTGGCAGGAGCTCATGGCTACCCACTCGCAGCCGCCGACGGGGCGGGTCTGACCCGGGCCGGCGTTCAGGAATCGTCGGTCTGGTGCGGCGCTACCTTGTCGCGCAGCTCCAGATTGCGATGGAAGTGCTCCTTCCAGAAGAGCCCGAAGGGCATCTCATAGCGGTCTTCGATCTTCGGCGGTTGTTCCACCAGGGTCACCCCGGTCACGAGAATCGACAGGAACGCGGCCAGGCCCGCTACGACGACGACCTTGTCATAGGGATCGGTAAGCCGTCCCCCGCCGCTGTTGCTGCGCCCGGCGAGCAGCGCATCGATCTCCCAGGCGGGGTGGCTCATGGGAACGAACAGGTTGCGCGCGCTGGCGGCGAGTCCCGACAGACGTGATCCGTGCCGGTCTGCTCGTCGCTGGCGTGGCGGCGACAGGCGCGTTCCCAGCTGCCTCAGCGCGCGGGTGTAGCCGAGCTTGTCCTGATAACAGGACTCCGCCAGCTCGTCGGCACGCTGTTCGAAATCGCGCAGCAGCTGCGCGTGCAGCCGGCGGACCCAGGGTACCGGCCAGTACAGGCAGGTCACGATCCGGGCAAGCAGGTCCCAGCGGTCCTGATGCCGCTGCAGGCGGCACAACGCGTTGATCATCAGCACGTCCTGCTGGTTACCCGGCCAGTGCCGCGCCGCGGCGGGCAGCAGCACATACCCATGCGTGCCGAGGAACCGGGGCGTCTCGCCCGGCGATTCCAGCATCTTGAAAGTGCCCCGCATGCCAAGACGGGTCTGCCAGTGGCGCAGGCGGACCTGGAGCGTATCCCCAGCCACCGGAGGAAGACCCTGGATTTCGTGCTTGGCAACGACGTAGCGACGGATGAGCACGCCCAGCGCGATGACGGTGCCCACCAGCCACGTGCCGGCCGCCGCGATCCAGAAGGGCCGTGCGCTCCAGACGTGTGCCGGCAGTGCCTCCACGAATACCACCATCCGGCTCGCCGGTACCAGCCACACGAACAGCGGCACGAGCATCAGCAGCATCAGTGCCGTCTTCCGGAACGACTGGCCGAGCTGATGCTCATCGGCCGGAATACGCGAGTCAGCGAAAGCCAGGGCCGCGGCGAGCAGCACCGCCGCCAGCAATGCTCGGATGCCGTCAGGCAGGGCGTCGAGCCAGCCGATGCCGGTGATCAGCAGCGCCTGCGGTATGCCTGTCTCGGGGCTCATGCGTGCTCAGGAAAAAACCGTCATCAGGAGCGGTCGCAGCACCGTGAAGAAGGCGCCGAGCGCGACGGCGAAGGCCAGGGTGACCAGCACGGCTGCAAGTCGGCCGCTGGCGAGCGTGAATTGCACGATGTTGCTCGTGCCGAGCAGGGTCGCCCCGGCCACAGCCACCGCGACGACGATTCGCGCACCGGGGATATGGGTAGCGGGCGCGAAGGCGATCAGGAGCACGCCGGCGGCGTCGAGAATGAGCAGAAAGGAGAGAAGGCTCGTGCGCAATCGCGCGCGCGAGGCCCTGCGCGTCAGCAAGGCCGCGCCGATGTACGTGCCTGCGAGCAGGGTGAACAGCACCAGTCCGATCTCCAGCACGGACGCCTCGAAGAACAGGACGAGCGCGCCGATGGCGGCGGCGGGAAGCACGAACACGGCGGTCAGCAGCAGCCGATCGGAGTACTGGATGCGCTGCGGCGAGCCCGCGCGAAACACGATCCGATAGAGCGATCTGCCGATGCTGGTGATGGGTTGCAACATTCCCTTCCGAGGTTTCGAACCACCATACTAAGATGGACGGAGCGGGGCGGAAAAGATGACAGTGCGTTTACTCCGGCAGATCGGCCTGTTTCTGGCCTATGGTGCAATCGGCGCGCTGCTGAGCGCGGTTACCCTCGGGGTGATGTATCTGCAGAGCCGGGAAGATCTCGAGATCTGGCACCGGGTGGCGCTGCCCGACTACCGGGACGGCGGGGACGTGCAGACGTTCGCGGACTACCTGAACCTCGAGGCCCGACTGCGCGATGCGCTGGAGCGCCGCGTGATCGACGAGGTACCTGCCGGTACCGGAACGGACATCAACCGCTACGCCCGCGCCAGCCTGTCGTCGCCCGCGAACTGGGCGCACGACTGGAACTTCAGCTACGAGTGGCCGGCGGTGGACGCGCCCGCGGGTGTGCTGCTGCTGCATGGCATGTCC
>JASFLG010000463.1:0-3981 GCA_050118205.1 Pseudomonadales bacterium | reverse complement strand
CGGTGGTCGACCAGGCCTACGCGGCGGCGGGCATCGACATTCTGGGCGATGACAGCCTGACGCTCGAGGCGCTGTGCGAGAAGCTCGGCGCGCTGCCGCTCGCCTACGAGCCCGGCACCAGCTGGCGCTACAGCTTCGGCACGGACGTGGTGGCCCGGCTGGTGGAGGTGTGCGGCGGCGCCCGATTCGACGACTACCTCAAGGCCAACATCTTCGACCCGCTCGGCATGAACGACACCGATTTCTGGGTGCCGCCGGACAAGCGCGACCGGTTCGTCACGATGTACGCGCCCGAGGACCTGTTCGACCCCATGAAACCAGGCCTGACCAAGGCCGACGACCCGCATGACGGCACCTACACCCGGGAGCGCACGCTGCTGTCAGGCGGCGGCGGGCTGGTCTCCACCGTCCAGGACTATCTGGCCTTCGTCCGCATGATCGTGAGCGGCGGCAGCTGGCAGGGAGCGACCCTGCTGGCGCCGGAGACACTGGCGCTCATGCGCACCAACCAGCTGGCGCCCGGCGTCGGGGTGCGCTTCCCCATGTGGGACATGCCCGGTACGGTGTTCGGTCTCGGCTTCGCCCTGAAAGAGACGCTCACTCCGGATGAGCCGGCCGGCATGCAGGGCGAGTATCACTGGGGCGGCATGGCCGGCACGCACTCCTGGATGGCGCCAGCGGCCGGGATCGCGGGCATGTGCATGACTCAGCGCATGCCCGGCTTCTGGCATCCGTTCAGCCACGAGTTCAAGACGCTCGCGTATCGGATCGCGGGCGGCGCCGCCTCCGAGGTCAGCCCCGCTGCCGGATGAGCGTCCAGGCCCGGTCGAGCATGGAGAGCAGGGTCGTCGCCACCAGCAGCCAGCCGAGGCCGGCAATCCAGGCGAGCGGGGGCCAGGCGAGCCCCACCGCCTCGCGTATCACCACGATGCCGACCAGCACGAAGTAGGCGATCCCGTTGTGGCGGCCGACGAAGCTGGTCTTCAGCACCGCACCGGCCAGCGCCCGGGAGTCGAGCACGTACTGAGTGAAGGCGAGCAGGACGAGCGGCGCCAGCCAGCCGTTCAGGTAGTCCATCCACGCCAGGGCGCCGAGGTGTGCGGCCACGTACACCGCATCGGTGCTGTGATCGAACAGCCCTCCCAGCCGGCTCGCGTGGTTGAAACGCCGGGCGATGGGCCCGTCCGCCAGGTCCGTGGCGACGGCCAGCCCGAACAGCAGCGCCGCGAGGCCCCAGCGGCCGGTGACGATCGCCCACACGCCGGGGCCAATGGCGAGCAGGCGGAAGGCGGTGAGGCCGTTCGCCCAGGTCAGCCACATCGGCACTGCTCCAACGTACTCACGGCCTGGTCAGGGCCCTCCATAGAGAGTGACCGGCAATGTAACCATCGGACCGGGTGCTGGCCAGCCGGAGGCAGGGTAGTGCGGACATGATTCTCATCACCGGTGCCAACGGACATCTGGGCCGGCGCCTCATCGCCGCGCTGGCCGGAACCCCGGTCCGTGCGGTGGTCCGTTCCGAGAAGGCAGCCGCGCTGGTGGGAGCGCGGCATGTGGAGGTGCGGATCATCGACTACCTGGACCGGGCGGCCATGACCGCGGCCGCCGAGGGCTGTCAGCAGATCGTGCATCTGGTGGGCATCATTCGCGAGTCCGCGACCAGCACGTTTCAGGCCGCCCACGAGGACACCACCGCCGTGCTCCGCGAAGCCGCCGCCGGTGCGGGCGCGCAGCAGGTCGTCTATCTCAGCATTCTGGGCGCCGGAGCCGATGCATCGAACGCCTGCCTGACTTCCAAAGGACGCGCGGAAGCGCTGTTGCGCTCGGGCCCCGTGCCGTCGCTCGTCCTGCGCGTTCCCATGGTGCTCGGCGAGGGCGACCATGCGAGCCGGGCGCTGGGCGCCCGGGCCCGGCGGCGGGTGGACGTGCAGTTCCGGGCAGGGAGCCTGGAGCAGCCGATCTATGCCGGCGACGTGATCGGGGCCGTCGTTCGCGTCCTCGATCGTGTCGGAGTGGAACACCGGCTGCTCGAGCTGGCCGGCCCCGAGTCGCTCACCCGGGCGGCGCTGGTGTGCCGCGCCGCCCGGGTGCTCGACCTGGCCCCGCCGCGCGTGATCTCCCTGCCGGTGGGTCTGGGGATGGCGCTGGCGGGGGTGCTCGAGCGCTGCACCCGGAATCCGCCCATCACCCGGGCCATGCTGGGTGTGCTCGATCACGATGACCGGATCGATCCGGGGCCGGCACTGGATGCGCTCGGGATCACGCTCACCCCGCTCGACGAAGCGCTGCGCCGCTGCCTGGCGGGCCCGACGTCGGGCAGCGTATAGTGCCGGACACGGAGCGGAGGGAGGAAAAGCTCATGAGGGTAAGATTCGCATTGCCGCACGCGCGTGCGCCAAAGCGCGGGCGCCTGCTGCTCACGCTGATCGGGACGGTTCTGCTTGCGGGCTGCGGCGAGTCGGGTTCGAGCCCGCCGGCGTCGGCATCGGCCGGCGCGTCGGCGGACACCGCGACCCCACCGCCGGCGGCGGCCACCGGGCGCGAGCTGGACCCGGGTTACGTCAATGCCGAGGACGGTATCGCACCGCTGCTCGAGGGGATCGGCCCGGTCAGCTTTCCCATCTCTACGGACGTGGCCCGGGCCCAGGACTACTTCAATCAGGCCCTGACCTTCAGCTACGGCTTCAACCACGCGGAAGCGGAGCGGTCGTTCCGCGAGGCGGCCCGGCTGGACCCGACCTGTGGCATCTGCTGGTGGGGTGTGGCGCTGGTGAACGGTCCGAACATCAACAAGGAGATGGACGACACTCAGGTCGCGCCTGCATGGGAAGGTGTGCAGAAGGCGCTGGCACTGAAGGCAGGCGAATCGGAGCTCGAGCAGGCGCTCATCGATGCGGTGGCCACCCGCTATTCGGAAGACGGTGGTGACCGCGCCGCGCTGGATGCGGTGTATGCAGGATCCATGCAGGCGCTGGCCGGGCAGTACCCGGACAACCCGCACATCCTCGCCCTGTATGCGGAATCGCTCATGGACCTCTATCCCTGGTCCTACTGGAACGACGACGGCTCGCCGAAGGAGCACACCGGGGCGCTGGTGACCGCGCTGGAACGGGCCATGGCGCTGGATCCCGAGCACCCGGGGGCCCTGCACCTGTACATTCACGCCATGGAGCAGTACACGCCGGAACGCGCGGTGGCCGTGGCCGACACGCTCGGCCCCCTGGTGCCGGTGGCCGGTCATCTCGTGCACATGCCCTCGCACATCTATCTGCGGGTCGGGCGTTATCACGACGCGGTGCTCGCCAATACCAAAGCGTCCCTGGCGGACGAGGATTACATCGGCCAGTGCAACGCCCAGGGTTTCTATCCGGCGGGCTACTACCCGCACAACATCCACTTTCTGTGGTACTCGGCCATGATGGAGGGCCAGAAGGCGCTGGCGCTGGAATCCGCCCGACGTCTGCACGAGAAGATCGATCTGGATATGGCCCGGCAGTTCGGCTCCATCCAGCGCTATCTCGGGGTACGCGGTGCCACCTACGTCCGCTTCGGGATGTGGGATGAGGCGCTCGCGGAGCCACCGGCGCCGGAGGGTATGCCCATGGCCGCCTTCTCGCGCGACTACGTGCAGGGGGTGGCGCTGGCTGCGACCGGTTCCGTGGACGAGGCGCGGGCCGTGCTCGCGCGCATGCAGGCGCAGCGCGAGTCCGGCGAGCTGGACGCGGTCATGGACCGGCAGGGCGACATCGCTCATCTGCTGACGGAGATCGCCGTTCAGCTGGTCGAGGCGGAGATCGCGAAGGCCGAGGGCGATGGTGCGGGCGAGATCGAGCACCTGCAGGCGGCGGTGGCCGCCCAGGATGCCCTGCCCTACACCGAGCCACCCTTCTGGCACTTCCCGGTCCGTCAGGCGCTGGGTTCGGCCCATCTGCGCCAGGGGCAGCCGGAGCTGGCGGTCGCCGTCTTCGAGGAAGATCTTGA
>JASFLG010000462.1:0-4002 GCA_050118205.1 Pseudomonadales bacterium | reverse complement strand
TCTACGCCAGGGACTGCCGGAGCGCAGGGCGCCGCCGCATCCGTTGCCGGGCCCTCCCCACCGTGTCATAGTAACCATAACGCGTTTTAATCAGATTGCCGGCTGTGGGGCACGCAGGGGGGCCACGTCGGGACGTCGAAACGCCGTTTTCCAGAGGGGATCCGACGATTACGCCGTCCACCCGGGGCTGACCTTCAGATGCGCTGAGCACCTCGCATCCCACCGGCACGCAGGGAGAGAGAGCCATGCCGATGATGACGGGGGAGCAGTACAAGGAGTCGCTGAAAGACGGTCGGTTGACCTTCCTCGACGGCGAGCAGGTCACGGATCCGGCCAACCACCCGCTGCTGAAGACGGCCGTCGACGTGGCGGCGCGGGTCTACGACAGCTTCTACTCGCCGGATCCGAACGCATTCAACCCGACCTACATCATTCCGAGATCCATAGAGGAGTACCGCGAGCGGTCCGACCTGCTTTCCAAAGGCGTGACCGACATGACGCTAGGGACGACCGGGGTGAGCCTGCTTGCGCTCACCTCCGCCGCCGCGAAGCTCGGCGAGCTGAATCCCGACTATCGGGACCGGATCTACCGGTACGTGGACTACTGTCGCGAGCACGACCTGCGCTGCGCCGAGGTGATCACCGACGCCAAGGGTCATCGCAAGAAGCGGCCCAACAAGCAGTCGGACCCGGACTTCTATGTGCACGTGGTGGACCGCAATGCCGACGGTGTGTTCATCACCGGCGCGAAGATGCACATCAGCGCCTCGTCCATCGAGCACGAGCTGGTGATCATGCCGACCAAGGCCATGTATCCCGGCGAGGAGGAGTACGCGATCGCCTGCGCGGTGCCGGTCAACGCGCGCGGGGTATCGATCATCGACATGACCTACGCGCCCCGGTCGGAGGATACGCGCCACTACCCGGTGAGCGGTCGGGTGAACTGCCCGGAAGGATTCGTCATCTTCGACAACGTGTTCGTTCCGAACGAGCGGATTTTTCTGGACGGTGAGACCGCGCACGCCGCCACACTGGCGCACTCCCTGGGGCTCTGGGAGCGCGCTGCCGGCCTGGGTGATGCCGGCGAGCATGCTGACCGGGAGGTCGGCATGGCGGCGCTGCTCGCGGAGGCCAACGGGGTGGCGGACGATCCACGCATTAAGGACCAGCTCGCCAATCTGGTGGTCTACGCCACCATGTGCCGGGCGGCGGGGGAAGCGGCGATGGTGAATGCCACCAAGACCGACGACGGCAACATGCTGCCCTCGCCGCTGTTCGTCAGTGCCCTCAAGTACTTCAAATCCGAGTTCCGGGCCAAGCTCCTGGACATCCAGCACGATATCGCCGGTGATCAGCTGGTCAACGCGCCGACCGTCGCGGACTTCGAGAACCCGGAGCTGCACGGAGCGCTCGAGGCGGCGTTCGCCGCGCCGGGCTTCAGCGCCGAGGACCGGCTGAGGCTCTTCCACTACGTCCGGGACACCACGGCCGACGCCTATGGGGGCTGGGCGTTCGTCACCGGTCAGCTCGCTGGCGGCGGCCAGCACGCGCAGCGCATCGTCACCATGCGGCAGTACGACATGGAGCACGCCAAGGCAATCGCGCGCCGTGCCGTCGGCATCGGCGAGTACGCGCGGAAAGGCGACGAGGTCACCAAAGCCATCTCGATCTGAGCCACGCAGGGGAGTAACGATCATGACGATGATGACCGGGGCGCAGTATCGCGCCTCCCTCCAGGACGACCGCGCCACCTTCATCGACGGGGACCACGTGACCGACGTGACGCAGCACCCTCTGCTCGCCGTCTCGGTGGACTGGGTGGCGAAGACCTACGACCGCTATCACGCGAACGGAAGCGGGAACGCCAACCCCATGTACGCGCGACCGACCAGCGTCGATGCGCTGCGCGAGCAGATGCGCTTCCTCTCGGAGAGCGACTTCACCGCCGCCACCACCGCCGGCTGCATGGCGCTGCACGAGATCCTGCCGGACCTGGAGAGCGTCGGGCCCGAGTACCGGAAGCGCCTCGAAGCCTTCCTGGAACGCTGCCGCGATGCGGACCTGCGGGTCGCCGCGGCGGTCGAGGACGGCGGGATCGGCGAGGCCGGTCACGTGCGGGTGGTCGAGGAACGCGACGACGGCGTGGTGGTCAGCGGTGCCAAGCGGCACGTGCTCGGCGCCTCCATCGTGCATGAGCTGCTCGTGGTGCCGTCCGGTGAGGTGGCGGAAGATGCTCCGGAGCGAGCGGTCGCATTCGCCGTCTCTCCGGATGCGCCGGGACTCAAGATCATCAACATCACCACGGCGCCGCGCGCCGAGGACAGCCGGCACTATCCGGTCAGCCGGGAGTTCGCCGTGCCGGATTGCTATGTGCTCTTCGAGAACGTCTTCGTCCCGAAGGAGCGAGTCTTTCTCTGCGGCGAAACTGCCGCGGCCGGCAGCCTGGCGGACACGCTCGGCATCTGGGAGCGGGCGCGCTCGGCCTCCGAGATGGCGGATCGGGCGGAGCTGGTGCTCGGCCTCGCCCAGACCATCGCCGAGATGAACGGTGTCGAGAAGGTGGAGCACATCCGCAACAAGCTCAGCATGATCGCCGTCTGGGCGTCCATGTGCCGCGCCGGCTGGGATCGGGCACTGGCCAATGCCCAGACCACCGCCTCGGGCACCGTGCGGCCGGATGAATCCGCCGTCTACGCCACCAAGGCCTACGGCGGCGAGCGCTACAACGACATGCTGAGCTACATGCACGACATCTCCGGCGGCCTTGTGCTCACGGTCCCCGCAGCATCGGACTACGACAATCAGGCCACGCACAAGTACATGGAGAAGTACCTGCGCACCATGGACGGGGTGACGGGCGAGCACCGCATGAAGATCTTCCACCTGATCCGCGACATGTCTGCGGATCAGTACGGCGGCTGGAAGAAAGTCACGGAGCAGATGATCGGCGGCGGGCTGATCGCCCAGCGCATGAACGCGCTCGACCACTATCCGCTCGACGAGGTCAAAAAGCGTGCCCGGGTCGCGGCCAGGATCGACGAGGAAGGTCTGCTGGCCGCCATCGGCGGCTCGCGCACCGGCGAGATCCACCAGCCGTCGCACCGGGAGCCGCCGCAGAGCTGACCGCGCGGCGTCGGGGGGCATCGATCAGCCGGATCCGATGGCCGCTCCGAGCTCCGTGACCACCTCGGCCAGCGCTTCGACGTCTTCATTCCGGGTGCGCCAGTTGGCGAACGCGGGCCTGAAGATAGTGCGCGCACCCCACTTCGACGTTCCGACCAGAAAGCGTCCATCCTCGATCACGGCCGCGCCGAGGCGCGCGTTCAGATCGTCCAGCGCCGTTTCGTCGAGACCGCCCGGGTTGTAGCGGAAGCTGACGATGTTCAGACGCGGCTCGCTCATGAGCTCGAGGTTCGGTGTCGACCGCACCACCTCGGCGAAGTGCTGTGCGACGTCGAGGCAGTGCTCGATGATGCGGGAGTGGCCTTCGCGCCCGTAGGCTTTGAGCGTAGCCCACACCGCGAAGCAGCGGGCGCGGCGCGAGCTTTCCGGGCCGATGGCGCCGAAGGTGGGCCGGACATCGTTCTCGGAGGGCAGGTAATCCGCGGAGTAGCGAAAAGCCTCCGCCAGCAGTGAGTGATCACGCACAAAGGCGTAGCCGGAGTCGTAAGGCACGTTCAGCCACTTGTGGCCATCCACGGTGACGGAGTCGGCACGCTCGACCCCCGCGACCAGATCGGCCGTGCGCGGGGACAGCCGCGCAAACAGACCGAACGCTCCGTCCACGTGCACCCAGCAATTGTGCTGCCGGGCCAGGTCCATCATGTCGGCCACCGGGTCGAACTCTCCCGCATTGACCTCGCCGGCGTTCACCACCACCACCGACGGCGCGCCGTCGAGTGCTTCCAGCCGACGACGCATGGCTGCGAGGTCCAGCCGCCCGTAGCCGTCCCGCACAAATCGCTCCACGGAGCTTCGACCGAGCCCGAGCAGCGCCAGTAC
>JASFLG010000461.1:0-4004 GCA_050118205.1 Pseudomonadales bacterium | reverse complement strand
CAGTCGCAGCACGGTTGCCGTAACTGACATACGTCTCTCCTGGAACAGTCGGTACCCGAGCAACGTCCCAATCGCCGATCCGAGGGGACGTTGCTTGCTCACGAGTGATCTAGCGAATCAGGCTGCGCCCCCGCATTTACCTTCGCCGCACTTGCCTTCAGCGTCGTCCTTGCTGTTGTCGGACGCCCCGCACTTACCTTCGGTTGCTGTTTTGTCCTCCGAGGCACCGCATTTACCTTCGCCAGAGTCCTTCGACTCGTCGGACGCGCCGCACTTGCCTTCCATTTCGTGTTTATCGGCAAGCAGATATCCGCTGCCTAACGCCTCGGCAGCGAACAAGCTTCCGGTGTCAGCGTGAGTGGCAGATACGGCTCCCAACGTGACGACAACGGTGGAGCCAGCGAGGACTGCGATTGATTTACGACGATTCTTCAGTTTCATGACGTTCTCCGTAAGCTGAAAAGACGGGCGGTTCAGGCAAGAGTGATCCCTCGCCGCCCCTGCTATCCGGACTGCAGAAGTTAATGAGGCGCTGTTTCGCTGCTGTCGATCGCGTTCAGAACCTGTGCGACGAATTGCTCGGAAACTTCCACATCTTCGTCCTGACGACTCAGACGGGATATCAGCAATCGGAACAGGCGCAGAAAACCTCGACAGTGAACACAAATGGCAAGGTGCAGGCGAATGCCTACGCGCTCCCGGAGGCTCACCTCGCCGTCCACAAAGGCACTGGCTTTTGCCGTTACCTGCTCGCAGGTCAGCATTCGCCCGTCTCCGTGAACCGCCTTACCATGTTCATCAATCTCATTCGTCCGCGGTGCAACAGCACCCGTACATTGGACGCAGACAGATTCAGTTCGTTACAGATGTCGTCCAGGCTCGAGGTCTGCAGGTCCCGCAGGATCACCACAAGCCGCTGATTCTCAGGCATTTTCGCCAGGTGAATGTCTATGCAGTTCTGTAGTTCGGCCGCCGACAGCAGCTCATCGGGCGAGCTGGATTCCCACGCATTCGTGTGTGTCGACCAATGGCCCGTGGAGTCGAACCAGTCCTGCCAGGGTTCCTCCGCAGCATCGGGCTGCTGGCTCGGCTGTCGCCCCTCTCGACGTAGCTCCGAGATGGCTCGATTGGTCACGATACGCTGCAGCCACGTGCTCAGTGTCGAGCGTTGCTGGAAGTCGGAAATCTTGCGATAGGCAGTCAGCCAAGCCTCCTGTACGACATCATCCGCGCGGTCTGGGCCAACGATCCGCCTGGCAACTGCAAGCATCTGCGGGCTGAAACGAACCACTGCTTCGCGGAAAGCCTGCCGGTCCCCCTGCTGCAGCGCAGCGACCAGGTCTGGTTCGTCCAGGTGCATCGGGCCGTCGTCGGATTCTGCGTCGTTGCTCATTGCTGCTGCATGGAATGGATTCAGCCTCGAACCCGGGCGCGGACGCCGTCGCGCACTCGATCGCTTGGGTGCACAATCACCTGCTCGCCCGCAGTCAACCCGGATAGAATCTCCGCTTCAAGACCACTGCGACGTCCCACGTCCAGGTGGCGCAGCGTTGCGTTACCGTCGTCCAGCACGAATGCGGCCCACCGTTCGCCGTCGCGAAACAGCGCCGTGAGTGGGATCACCAGCGCGGCGTCGGTCTTCCACAGCACCACCCGCGTTTCCACCTGATAGCCGTGTCCAAGCGCCGTCCAATCCTCTCGAGGGCTGGTGATATCGATGACCACGTTGACCCGCTGCTCCTCGATACCTAGCGCGGATATTTTGGTGAAACCAAACGGCTCCACGTAGCGAACCTTGCCATCGAGTGGCGCCTCGCCTCCCCAGTTGTCGATGATCACGCGTTGTCCTGATCGTATCCGGACTGCGTCGGAGGACAGATAGTCGGTGACGATCTCCAGATCGGAGGGGTCACCGATTTCCAGCAGCGCATCGCCGGGCTGGACCATGCGCTCGCTCTGGTTCGGTATTCGGAGGACACGCCCGCCGACTGGCGCTGTTAGCGAGATACACGGACAGGAGCCGTCGCTGATGGATGGCGTATCAGCAGGCGTCAGAAGCTGCGCCTCGGCCTGTCGGAGCTCGTAGATCCGGATCTGCAGCGCCGCCTGCGTGGTGGCGAGCGCGGCCCTGGCCGTCTTGAACGCGCGTTCAGCTGAGTCGGCGTCACGCCGGGTGATCGTACCCTCGCCGATCAGTTCCCGGGCTCGCCGGTGCTCCGCCTCTGCAAACTCCAGTTCCGCGACGGAACTTTCCACCTCCGCCTCTGCGAGTGCCCGTGCCGAACGGGCAGCCTCGACCGCTGCGCGCGCCTGAGCCTCGCTGCGCGGATCCAGAAACGTCGGGTCACCGGGCTCGATCTCGGCAAGCACGGTCTCGCCCGCGACGACCCAGTCGCCGACGTGCGCCTCAATCCGCTGCAGGTGGCCGGCTACCGGTGCCGACAGCGCGAAAACGTCGTGGATCCGGGTGTCGCCCTCATAGTCCACGGTTACCATCAGCGGCCCGATCTCCGCTTCCACGACATCCACCGTAACCGGCTCAGGAGCAAACGCCAGCACAAACCCGATGAGCACGGCCACGCCGATCGATGACCAGAGAACGAGTCGTTTTGTGCCAGCTGTCACCCGTTACTCCCGTGTCTTGAGCACTTCGATCAGATCCAGACGATCCAGCCGGTGCCGCACGATGGCGGCCGATGCGAGCGTCGCGGCCACGGCGATCGCAGCAGACAATCCGTAGGTGGACGTGTCGATGGTCAGCGGCACCCGGAAGAGTTCCGTGCTGAAAGTGGCCACCATCAGCTCTGCGAGCCCCCGGCCGAGCAGCGCACCCATTGGCAGTGCCAGCACGATCAGCAGCCCGACCTCCGCCAATAGAATGTAGGAAATCTCTCCACGGGTGAAGCCGAGGACCCTGAGCGTTGCGAGCTCCCGGCCGCGCTCGGAAAGGGCAATGCGGGCGCTGTTGTAGGCCACCCCGAACCCCAGCACGCACGCCAGCGCGGAAAACATGGTGATGAAAACCATCAGATGCTCCACCACCGTGTCGTAGAACGAGTCGATGGCCGCCTGCCGGAGCATGACGGCCGAGACGATCGGCAGGTCCTTGAGCTCGCGATATAGCGCAGGCTCGAGCAACCGGTCGGTGAGGAGACTCACGTACTCGATGCTCGGCGGCTCCTTGAGGAGCGCGTTCAGTCGGTCCAGGCGGATGAATGACGGCATGGCGATGTAGGTGTCCACCAGGTCGACCACGGTGAGTTCCACTTCAGGGCGTCGTCCTTCCAGTATCCGCACCCATATCCTGTCGCCGATCTCCACATCCAGCTTGCGGGCCAGAAAGGAGCCGAGGATGACGCCGTCACCAGGCAGTTCGACGGTAGCCTGGCGCGCGTCATCGTAGACGGGCTGCAGAACGGCGGCCTCGGGGATGCCGGTGAGCGCTCCCCTGTGCGTGATCGGGCCTGAGGAGAGGTCCGCGCTGACGATTCGCATGGGCTCCACGGCGAGCACGCCCGGCAGGTGCTCCACGTGCCGCAAGATGCGCATTCCCTGCGCTTCGGCGAATCCGATCATCACGTGCTGACGCTGCGCGTTGAAGAAGTAACTCTGCGCGAGGTAATTCAGGCTGTCGTTCCACTGCAGCGCCAGCACCAGCAGGCCGACGGACGCGGACACACCAAGGCAGGTCGCTGCCGACCGCCACGGTGAGCGCGCGATATTGCGCAGCACGATACGGGTCGGCTGATCCAGCCAGCGTCCGAATCGAGAGCGGGAAAGGTGGCTGCGCCGGTACATGGGTGGAGAGGGGGGCTGCATGGCCTGAGCGGGCGGTAGCTTCATCGCTCGTCTTACCGCGCCGAGCGCCCCGGCGAGTGCCGCGATCAGGCTGAGCGCGGCGGCGATCGCGAAGGCATGCATGCTCGTCCGGTACAGAAGGAGCGGAAAGCGGAAGACGTCCGCGTACAGCTCGGTGTTGATTCGCCCGAACCAGGTGCCGACGA
>JASFLG010000460.1:0-4005 GCA_050118205.1 Pseudomonadales bacterium | reverse complement strand
ATCACGGACCTGGCGGTGCCGCGCGACACAGTGTTCGTGAACCGGACGCTCTCCGGGATCTTCGGCAACCTGTGCCGGCTGGGCGCCGAGGGGCAGTGGCGGGATGTCCTCGCTCCCTGGGCGGAGCCGAGCACGCCCCGAGCCTGACCCGACGATGATCAGAGCATGACACGCCGGTGGTGGTGCATACTGATCCGGACATCATCACAGGAGAAACCTCATGGCAGCGACCGGTGGGTGTCTTTGCGGGGCGGTCCGCTTCACGGCGGACGAAGTCGACACACACGTGCACGGCTGCCACTGCAGCACGTGCCGCAACTGGTCGGGCGGACCCATGCTCGCCGTGTCCGTGGGCGACGTTACCTTCGAGGGTGCGGAGCACATCCGGTGCTACGACTCCTCGGAATGGGCCGAGCGCGGTTTCTGCACCGTTTGCGGCAGCAATCTCTTCTACCGTCTGAAGGAAGCGGACCGCTACATCCTGTGCATGGGCGCGTTCGACGATCCGTCGCCGTTCGAGCTGGTCGGCGAGATCTATGTCGACGAGAAGCCCCCTGGGTACGACTTTGCAGGTGATCACCCGAGACAGACGGGCGAGGAGTTTCTCGCCTCCCTGCAGGACGGCTGAACGCCCGCACCCCGTCGCTACTGGGCGTGCAGCACCATGGGAATCTTCCGCCCGTCGGCGAGCTCCACATTCACGGTGAACGTATCGTCGTCCGGGCGGCTGTAGGTGAGGCTCGCCAGTCCGCCTTCGGAGGCGGCCTTGAACGTGACCGTGTTCTGGCCCATGGCGGCGAGATCCATACGCTGCGGGCCCCCGGGGCGCGGTGTGAAACCCGGATCCCATTGCTGGATGTGCAGCACCAGCGTGTCACCGACCTCTTCCACCACGATGAGCTCGATCATGCCGGTGGCGCCGTCACCGCGACTGCGAACGAATGCGCCGATGGTGCCGTCGACGGGCCGCATCCAGTTCTCCTCGAGGGTGGCGTCCGGCCCCATCGGACCTGCCCAGGAACCCGTCATCCAGGAAAGGTCCGCGACGCCTGCGTCGGCGGGGAAGCTGGTCAGGCAGCCGGCGAGCAACAGACCGGCCATGGTCGTCTTGTTGGGTGTGCGCAAGAGCGTCTCCTCCGTAGATTGATTCGTTGCTGGTGTTGACGGTGCGTTCACACCAAGATGCGCTAGACTGCGCGACCGCGCAACCACGGAGGGTCGCCATGGGGAGATGGCCATGACCGAAACCATACCCGAAGGCCGTCGGCGCCAGGCGGCAATGCTCGTGACCCGATCGATTGCCGGTATCGCCGTGGCATTGCTCGTCGCCGTGTTGCTGGCAATGGCCGGGAGCCATGGCGGTCGCACCCTGGTCGGGCTGCCCGCCTTCGCGCTCGCCGGGGTCATCGCCTTCTCGATTCAGTGGCTGGCGTTCCTGCCGGCCTGGTATTTCCGTAGCGAGCACTATTTCGACCTGACCGGGTCAGCCACCTTCGTCGTTCTGGTGCTGTTCGGACTGTGGATCGGCCAGGACGCCCGCTCTCTGCTCCTTGCGGTGCTGGTCGCGATCTGGGCGGCCCGGCTCGGGACGTTTCTCTTCATCCGCGTGCACGCCGCGGGCGGAGATCGACGCTTCACCGCCATCAAGCGGGACCCCTGGCAGTTCCTCATGACCTGGACGCTGCAGGGACTGTGGGTCTTCGTCACCCTGGCCCCGGCCCTGGCCGCCATGACCGGCGGCAACCGCGCGTCGCTCGGCCTCATGGGCGTGCTCGGCTGCGCCGTCTGGCTCGCCGGTTTTCTCATCGAAGCGGTGGCGGATGCTCAGAAGCGCCGCTTCCGGTCGGTACCCGGCAACGAGCATCGCTTCATCGAATCGGGGCTCTGGGCATTCTCCCGGCACCCCAACTACTTTGGCGAGATCGTACTCTGGTGCGGGATCGCACTGATCGCGCTGCCGGTGCTGTCCGGCTGGCAATGGCTGACGCTGGTTTCACCGGTGTTCGTTTACGTGCTGCTGACGCGTATCAGCGGCATTCGCATGCTCGATGCGCGGGCCCGGAAACAGTGGGGGGACGATCCGGCCTACCGGGCATATCGTCGGCGTACCTCCCGGCTGTTACCCTTGCCTCCCCGTACCGCCTGAATACGTCGAATCTTGCTTTCCTGCTACTACGGCAGCGTCAATCGCTGGGAGTGCGACGAGAACGACCACCTGAACGTCCGCTTCTATGCCGAGAAGGTCAATCAGGCGGTCGAGGTGTTTCTGGGCGAGGTGGCCGGCGAAACCGGCGAACCCGGCCGGATCAGCCGGCAGCACGTCCGCTACGTCCGTGAGTGCAGGATCGCGGCCCCGCTCCGTGTGGACTGCGGCCTGCTCGCCGCCCGCGGCGAAGCATGGGACGTGCTGGCCCTGATGCATCAGAACCTCACCGGGGATCCCATCGCCGGGTTCGTCTGCCGGGTTGCGCGTGCGGATCTTGGCGCCGTCACCGCGCCGGCCCCGGCGGTGCTGCCCGAGTGGGCCGCGCCCCGCGGCCTGGATCCGATGGCGCCCTATGCACCACCCTCGACCCTGGCGGAGGCGAGGGCACGCGGATTCGAGACCATGGGTCGCGGTGTGATAGCGCCCTTCGAGTGCGATGCCGATGGAAAGCTGCTGCCCCATGCCTACATCGGCCGGATCTCGGACGGCATGCCGAACGTGTGGGGCCTCGAGGGCGCCGATGAGCAGGAGGCGACCCCGCTCGGCGGGGCGGTTCTGGAGCAGACCCTGGACGTGCTACGGCCGTTAGGCCGTGGAGAACGGTACCGCCATCTCTCAGGTATCCGGGCCATCGGTGGCAAGACCCTGCACTTCGTGCACCTGCTGTGGAACGAGAGTCGTGATCAGCTGGCTGCCCGCTCGGAGGCGATCGGCGTGCTCATGGATCTTGGCGAGCGCAAGACCGTGACGATCTCCGATGCCCGACGCGCCCGGCTCGGGGCCCGGGTGATCGACTGATCTTTGTCGTGCCGCGGCGCGTGCAAGCGGCTATGCTCCCGGATCGGCGCAGGGATAGAGGGAGAGAGGCAACATGGGCGCACTTGAAGCGGTGGCACCGGCGTTCGTGAGCATGGCGCACCAGATCGTCTGGTGCAGCGCGGCGAGTGTCGACAGACGCGGCCGACCGCGGTCCCGGGTGCTGCACCCGATCTGGGAGTGGGATGGCGCTTCGCTCACCGGATGGATCGCGACCGGACCCACACCGATCAAGCGGGCGCACCTCGAGGCGCATCCCTATCTTTCCTGCAACTACTGGGCGCCGAGCCATGACACCTGCGTGGCCGAGTGCGCCGCCGAGTGGCGTTTCGACATACCGACCCGGGAGCGCATCTGGGATCTGTTCAAGAACGGTCCGCAGCCGGTGGGGTACGACCCCAGCATCATTCCGGGCTGGGACTCGGCGGCGTCCGAGGGTTTCGCGGTGCTGAAGCTCGACCCGTGGCGCCTGCGGGTGATGCCCGGCTCGGTGATGCTCGCCGGTCAGGGTGAGGTTCTGGTCTGGGAACAAGCCGGCTGACGCCGGCTGCTTGTACTCCCGATCCGCACGTCGTCTGAGGTATCGTATCGTTCCAACACCAGGGAGGGGCGCATGGCGAATGACAACCAGACGGAGCTGAGAGCGGCCCTGTCCGAGGACCTGATGGAAGTGCTCGTCAAGGTCGCGATCCTGATCGTCCTGGCGGTGCTGTGCTTCCGCATCTTCTCGCCGTTCATCGGCGTGCTTCTTTGGGGCTTGATTCTGGCGGTAGCGCTCTATCCGCTGCAGCGGCGCCTGGCCGGCCGGATGGGCGGCCGCCAGGGGGGTGCTGCGACGGTGATCGTCGTTACCGGGATGGTGCTGATCGGCGGCCCCGTGATCATGCTGGGCGCCATGTTCGCCGGCTTCATCCAGGAGACGTATCAGGCCGTCTCCAGCAACACGCTGACCATCTCTCCGCCGGACCCCTCGGTGGCGGGCT
>JASFLG010000459.1:0-4035 GCA_050118205.1 Pseudomonadales bacterium | reverse complement strand
GGCACCCAGCTCGGCAGGTAACCATCATCCACAAAGTGGTGCTCGGTGAACCACACCAGATCGGCCCCGATCCCGTCCAGCCACCGCACCTGCTCGAGGATCTCCGCGTACAACGACTGATCGGACACGCCGGAGTCCGGCGGGTTGCGGAAATCGTAGGCCACACCGACTCTCAGCTCCGGCATCGTCGTTCCTCCCCTGATCTCGAGGTCCCATGCTAGCAGAGCGGATACCCATCCGGTGGCGGCTCGAGGGCGCCCGGCGGCGACTTGACGACGCGGGGCCGCCCCGATTCAATGCCATGCTGCATTGCGGCAAGACGACGGTAGCGCCCATGAACAACTCCGCCCAGAGCGACCTGGCTGCCTGGCAGGCACAGGTCGAGCAAGAGCTTCGCGGCAAGCCGATCGAGGCGCTTTACTGGTCCTCGCCGGAAGGCATCGAGATCAAACCGCTGTACACGGCCGCCGACCTGGAGGCTGCCGAGCACGTCGACTCCCTGCCCGGGATGGCGCCCTACCTGCGCGGCCCCCGGGCCTCGATGTACGCCAACCGCCCCTGGACCATCCGCCAGTACGCCGGATTCTCCACCGCCGAGGAGTCGAATCGCTTCTATCGCGACAACCTCGCCGCCGGCCAGAAGGGTCTGTCCGTCGCCTTCGATCTGGCGACGCATCGCGGCTACGACTCCGACAACCCGCTGGTCGCCCAGGACGTCGGCATGGCCGGCGTGGCCATCGACACGGTGGAGGATATGAAGATCCTCTTCGACGGCATCCCGCTCGACGAGATGTCCGTGTCCATGACCATGAACGGCGCCGTGCTGCCGGTGATGGCCAACTACATCGTGGCGGCGGAAGAACAGGGCGTGGACCAGGCGCAGCTCTCCGGGACCATCCAGAACGACATCCTGAAGGAGTTCATGGTCCGTAACACCTATATCTACCCGCCGGCGGCGAGCATGCGCATCGTCTCCGACATCATCGGCTACACGGCCGAGCACATGCCCCGGTTCAACTCCATCTCCATCTCCGGCTATCACATGCAGGAAGCCGGCGCGAACTGCGTGCAGGAGCTGGCCTTCACCATCGCCGACGGAATCGAGTACGTGCGCGCCGCCATCGACGCTGGCCAGCCGGTGGACAAGTTCGCACCGCGCCTGTCGTTCTTCTTCTGCATCGGCATGAACTTCTTCATGGAGATCGCGAAGCTCCGCGCCGCGCGCATCCTCTGGCACGAGGTCATGCAGCAGTTCTCCCCCGAGAACCCGTCCTCCAGCATGTTGCGTACCCACTGCCAGACCTCCGGCGTGTCGCTGCAGGAGCAGGACCCGTACAACAACGTGGTGCGCACCACCATCGAGGCCATGGCCGCCGTGCTCGGCGGCACCCAGAGCCTGCACACCAATGCCTTCGACGAGGCCATCGCCCTGCCGACGCCCTTCTCGGCGCGTATCGCCCGCAACACCCAGTCCATCATCGCCGAGGAATCCCAGATCACCCGCGTGGTGGACCCGCTCGGCGGTGCCTACTACGTGGAGAGCCTGACCCACGCCATGGTCGTGGAGGCGCGCAAGCTGATCGGAGAGATAGAGAACGTGGGCGGTATGACCAAGGCCCTCGGCGAGGGTATTCCCATGCGCTACATCGAGGAGTCCGCGGCACGCCGCCAGGCCCGTATCGAGCGCGGTGAAGACGTGATCATCGGCGTCAACAAGTACCCGGTGGACGAGGACGTGCAGATCGACGCCCTGGACATCGACAACTCCAAGGTGCTGAAGAACCAGGTCCGGCGCCTGAAGGCCATCAAGGAGAAGCGCGACGACGATGCGGTCGGCGCGGCTCTGGCAAAGCTGACCGAGGCGGCTGGCAACCCTTCCGACAACCTGCTCGGCCGGGCCATCGAAGCCGCCCGGGTGCGTGCCACGGTCGGCGAGATCTCCGAGGCCCTCGCGAAGGCATGGGATCGCCATCGCACGGTCGCACCAATCCGCAAGGGCGTGTTCAAGGAGGCCTACGGCGACGATCCGAAGTTTGCGCAGGTGCGCGAGGAGATCAAGCTCTTCACCGAGCTCGAGGGCCGCGCGCCGAGCATCTATGTGGTGAAGATCGGCCAGGACGGTCACGACCGGGGCGCCAAGGCCATCTCCAATGCCTTCGGCGACACCGGATTCGACGTCACTCTCTCCGAGCTCTTCATGTCGCCGGACGGCGCCGCGGAGAAAGCGGCCGAGCTCGGTGCGGACGTGGTCGGCGTGTCCACGCTGGCCGGCGCGCATCGCACCATCGTCCCGGAGCTCATGGCGGCACTGAAGAAGGCCGGACGGGAAGACGCCACCGTGGTGGTCGGCGGCGTGATCCCCAGGCGCGACTATCAGTTCCTGTACGACTGCGGGGTCGCCGGCATCTTCGGGCCGGGCACCAACATCCTCGATGCGGCCAGCTCAATTCTAAAGCTGATTCCAGGTAAGAACAGGTAACCATCTGAAATGATTGGAAAATTGAATCACGTCGCCATCGTCGTACCGGACCTGGCGGCCGCCGCCGAGCTGTATCGGACGAGCTTCGGTGCCGACGTTTCCGAGCCCGTCGACCTGCCCACCCAGGGCGTGACCACCGTCTTCGTGAACCTGCCGAACACCAAGGTCGAGTTGCTCCACCCCCTCGGCGAGAAGTCCCCTGTAGAGAATTTTCTGAACAACAATCCCAAGGGCGGGATCCACCACGTCTGCTACGAGGTGCAGGATCTGAACGGCGCCATCGAGAAGCTCACCGCCGATGGCATGACGGTCCTCGGAGACGGCAAACCGAGCATCGGGGCCCACGGTCTGCCCGTGGTGTTCCTGCATCCGAAGGATGCGTTCGGCACGCTGATCGAGCTCGAAGAAGTGGCCTGACCGCCACCGGCCGATCGACACAGAGGGGAACGAAGGCTTGACCGCCAGGCCGTACTCGGCAGCGTATCGCTGGTACGCCCTGGTGCTGCTCGTGGTGGTCTATGTCTTCAACTTCATAGACCGCTCGATTCTCGGGATCCTGGTCCAGCCCATCAAGGACGAGCTCGGCGTCTCCGACACGGCCATGGGCTTCCTCGGCGGCATCGCCTTCGCCATCTTCTATACCTTCCTCGGCATTCCCATCGCCCGGCTCGCGGACACCGGCTCGAGAATCAACGTGCTCACCGTGTCGCTCGTCCTCTGGAGCGGCGCCACGGCGCTGTGCGGTCTGGCTCAGAGTTTCTTCCAGCTGCTGGCCGCGCGCATCGGCGTCGCCGTGGGTGAAGCCGGTGGCAGCCCGCCCTCCCACTCCATGATCTCGGACATGTTTCCTCCCGAGCGACGCGCCACCGCACTGGCGATCTACGCGCTCGGCATTCCGATCGGTACGATGCTCGGCAATCTGGGCGGCGGCTGGATCAACGAGGCTTTCGACTGGCGTACGGCCTTCGTGGTGGTGGGCGTGCCGGGTGTGGTGCTCGCCCTCGTGCTGCGCCTGACACTTCGCGAGCCACCGCGGGGGGCCGCCGAGGGTGCGGAGCTCGCCAGGGGGGACGCCCCGCCCGTATCCGAGGTGTTCCGGCATCTGTGGGCCCGAAGGAGCTTCCGTTTTCTCACGCTCGGTGGCGCCCTGCACGCGTTCGTCGGCTATGGGGTGAGCTACTGGATCCCGGCCATGTTTGCCCGCAGCCACGGTCTCTCCACCGGCGAGATGGGACAGGCCCTGTTCTATCTCGGCTTCGCCTCCATCGCCGGGACCTTTCTCGGAGGCTATCTCGGGGATCGGATGGGTGCGAAGGACGCGCGCTGGTACGTCTGGCTACCCGGCGTCGCAACCATGGTGAGCCTTCCGTTCAGCGCCTTCGTCTACCTCTGGGGCGAACCGCACACGGCACTCTGGGTGCTCGCGGTGCCCTACTTTCTGGGCGCCTACTATCTCGGACCGACCTTCTCCATGGTCCAGGGTATGGTGGGGCTGCGCATGCGGGCACTGGCCGCGAGCATTTCGCTGTTCATTCTCAACATCATCGGCCTGGGTC
>JASFLG010000458.1:0-4036 GCA_050118205.1 Pseudomonadales bacterium | reverse complement strand
GCTCGACCTCACGAAGCCGGAAGGACGGGAGGTCGCCCTCGACCTGGTGCGCTGGGCGGACGTGGTCACCGAGTCGTTCTCGCCCAGGGCGATGCGGGCCTTCGGTCTCGACTACGAATCGCTGCGCGCCATCAAGCCGGATCTCATCATGCTGAGCACCTGTCTGATGGGTCAGACCGGGCCGCTCGCCCTGTTCGCCGGCTACGGCAATCTGGCCGCGGCCATCGCCGGATTCTATTCCATCTGCGGCTGGGAGGACCGGGAACCCGCGGGCCCGTTCGGTGCCTACACGGACTACATCGCGCCGCGTTACAACGCCGCCGCCGTACTTGCGGCGCTGGATCACAAGCGCCGCACCGGGGAAGGTCAGCACATCGATCTCGCCCAGGCGGAAGCCGCCATGCACTTCATGACCCCGGCCATCCTCGACTACGTTGCCAACGGCCACGTGCAGACGGGTATCGGCAACCGGGACATCAACTACGCGCCGCACGGGGCGTATCCGGTGGCGGGAGACGATCAGTACATCGCCATTGCCTGCGAGTCGGATGCCCAGTGGGAGGCGCTCTGTCGCCTGGTGCCCGGTCTCGAGGCGACCCCGGCTCTCGCAAGTGCCGATCAGCGCCGTGCCTGCCAGGACGCGCTCGACGCCACCATTGCCGCATGGACGCAGGGTCAGGACGGCGGTGCGCTCGAGCAGACGCTGCAGGCGGTTGGTGTGCCTGCGGCCATGGTGCAGAACAGCCCGGAGCTCGTCGCCGACCCGCAACTCGCCCATCTCGGTCACTTCATCCGGATACCGCACCCGGAAGGCGGTGAGACCGCCATCGAGGCGGCACGGATCCGGATGTCCCGATCCACACCCGCCGTGGATACCAGCGCCCCCACGTTCAACCGCGACATGATGTTCGTGCTGAACGAGGTGCTCGGCTACGACGACGAGAAGGTAGGGGAGCTGCTGGTGAGCGGGGCCCTGGAGTAAGCCCGGCACCCGGGAATGGTGGAGGTGGCGGACGGCGACCGGCTGCCGTCGCTGTCAACGTCGGGTAGTCTTCCGGGCGGCCTCGATCGCATCCCTGAGGCGCTGGAAGTCTTCAGGCGACGTGAACCGCTCCGAAACGATGACCGTGGGGGGCGGACTGTCGCCGGTGTCTGACGTGCTCCTTACTCTGAGAGCAATGGCAGCGGCAATACGATCCTGCATTTCGATGTCGTTGATTCTCGGATGGTCATAGTGCTCTGACCACTGGTGCAGGCCGGTGACCGCATCGATGAACTGCGCGGTCACCCGGATCATGCCGGAATCGCTCCGCACGCTGCCCTCCAGGAGGAGATTCGCCCCCAGCATCCTGCCGATCTCGCGGATGTCCAGATCTCTGTCCTTGAACTGAAAAGCCGAGGTTCTGGCGACCACGGGCGCCTCGGCATCGTGAGATAGCTTGTTGAGCACCTCTTCGGTGAGCCCGTCACAGAAGTAATCGAGCTTTGAATCGTCGCTGAAATTCGCAAAAGGCAGCACGGCGATGATCCGGCGCGATGCCTCGGCAGCCGGTTCTTCTGCCACCGCTTCGTCCGCCGAGGTCAGCACGTAACCCAGCTTGGGCACGGTCCTCACGTAGGATGGCGTCTGGGCGCTGTCTCCGAGGACCCTGCGGATCTCCGATATCGCCTTGCGGACATAGGCCTCGTCCGGCGAGCCTCCGTGCCAGTGATGCGCCAGCAGGTCGCGCGTGGTGACCAGCCTTCCCCGATTGCCGATCAGCTCTTCCAGGACGTCCCAGCATCGTGGCGACAGGGCGAGAAGCTCACCGTCTCTACGGATCTGCCGCTGCTCCAGGTCGAGCTCGCACCGCCCGATGCGCATCAGAAGGCCGGGCCGGCCCCTTGCCCGGTGGACCGGGAAGAGAGATTGCTGCTGGTATCCAGGTCTACCCATCGCTGCTTCTGAGCGCACCAGACGTGAAACTGGGGCTCGAACCACTCAGTGTCGTCGAGCGTACCAGTCTTCAGGTAGATCATTTCCGGCTGGTTTGCGAGCAGGGTGTAAACAGGAGAGCCACATCGTCCGCAGAATCCGATTTCCGTGGGCTCGCCTGTGTCGCCGCTGCCACGGTAGATCGTCGGCGTCCCCCGCAGCAGGGTGAAGCTGTCGCGCGGGACGCCCGCCATCGTCGAGAAAGCGGACCCCGATTGTCGCTGGCAGTGCTTGCAGTGGCAGACGCCCATGAACGCAGGTGTCTGCTGAAGCTCGTAGCGGATCTCTCCGCACATGCAGCGACCCTTCAGCGCCCGCGCAACCTGCGGTGTGTCGCCGGTGTTCATTCCTCCCGGATCGCCTTGTAGATATCAGGCGGCCGTTTCTCCACAAACGCCCGCACGGCCTCTTTGTGGGCCACCCGCTTCTGCGCCGCGGCAAAGGCTTCCCGCTCGCTCTGCTTGACCGTGCTGAGGTTCTTCTCGTTCAGGTTCTGCCACACGAGCTGCTTGATCGCCTTGGTGGTCTGCCAGTGGTTGGCCGCGTACTGGGTCGCCTTCTCCACTGCCCGGTCAATCAGCTCCTCGTGGGGGACCACCTCGTTCACGAGGCCGATCTCCAGCGCCTTGTGCGCATCGATGATCTCGCCGGAGAGCATCAGGTCCATGGCACGGCTGAAGCCGACGATCTCCGGCAGCAGCATGGTGCTTTGAATCTCGGGGATCACGCCGACCGCGGCAAACCGCATGGAGAGCCGCGCCTTCTCCGAGGCGATCCGGTAGTCGGCGCCCAGGGTGATGGTGAGGCCGGCGCCGATGGCGAGCCCGTTGATGGCCATCACCGCCGGCTTGGTCCGTGCCCAGAGCTCCGCGATGGATTCGTCTCTGCCGGTCTGGGTGCCGGCCGCGCGGGCGGCCATGGTGTCGCCCGCCTTGCCTTCCTCCACCTCGCGGTTCCAGCCCTTCACGTTGGCGCCGGCGCAGAACGCGCGACCGGCGCCGGTGAGCACGAGTGCGCCAATCTCGTCATCCGCGTCCATCTCGAGGATCGCCTCGCGCATCTCGCGGCCCTGCACGGGATGCAGCGTGTTGAGTTCTTCCGGACGGTTCAGGGTGATGATGCCGACGTGATAGCGACGCTCCGTCAGCACGTACTGGTAGTCGCTCATGGTGATCTCTCCCGCTCAGAGAACCCGGAAATATTAGCGAACGGAGTCGGCGTCAGGAAGCCGGGCGTCGGCCAGCGGGATCGGCCATGTACGCGGGCGTCGTTCCCTGCTGAAATTCACATCGACAGGAAAGGAGACGAACCAATATGCGGATTCGGTGGATCTGGCTGGTGCTCGCAGTGGCATATGCCGCCTTTTTCGGCTGGTACACGTCCTTCGGCGGTCCGCTCAGCGACTCGGAGATCGACCACTACATGGACTACTTCGAATCCCGTGACCCGCCGCCGCCACCGGAACGGCTGGCCATGCTCGAGCGCTTCATGCGTGAGGACACGGGCGACGACTTCGTGATGGTCAATGTCATCGACATGTACGACACCCCGCTCGGCGTACCAGGGGTCGAGCCCGGTGACACGTCGGAGGACGTGCTGGCGAAGTACATGCAGTACATGTGGCCTGCGCTCCTCTCGCGTGCCTCGCATCCGGTCTTCGTCGGCACGGCGGCTAACACCGCCATGGATCTCATGCACGCGGACGGCATGGAGACCTGGTCGCAGGCTGCCGGCATGCGCTATCGCAGCCGGCGCGACATGCTGGAGATCACCACCAACCCGGCCTTCTCCGGCTCGCACGAGTTCAAGATCGCCGCGATGAGGAAGACCATTGCGTTCCCGGTCGATCCCTGGTTTCAGTTGGGGGATCCGCGTCTGGTGCTGGCGCTGGTGCTCGGGTTGCTCGGCTGCGCGCTCAGCTGGCGGGCGGCGACGCGCGGAACGTTGCGGGGTTCGTCGCCGCCCGAAGCGTGAGCCGGACCTGGTCAGCCGTTGCGTCGGTCCCAGGCGCGTTCGATGCGGTCGCCGCGTCGGTCGAGATGCCGGTCGGCCCTTTCGCCG
>JASFLG010000457.1:0-4054 GCA_050118205.1 Pseudomonadales bacterium | reverse complement strand
CATTATATCGGAGATCGTAACCGATCCCGGATCCACGCCTTCCGCGAGGATCTCCACGACCAGATCGCGGTCGGTGATCAGCCCCACGGGTTTCCGTTGCTCGCTGCCATCGACGATGACGAGGTCACCCACGTGAAGGCGGCGCATCAGCGATGCGGCCTCGGCGCCTGACGTCGACGCCTCGGCAACGACGACCTCACGGTTACATAGCGTTCCAACTGACATCTGCTACTCCTGATCTGTCTGTTGCAGCACATGGTAGGCTGATCGGCGTCGATTCGCCTTTAGGTAGATTCCGCAGTCCCTGCGCCTCGCCCGACGCCCCGTCGCACGAGCTTCTCCAGCTCCACGATGGCCAGCAGCAACGCGCCGAGACAGCCGATCCGGGACCAGGTTTCAGCCGAGAGCGCGGCAGACGAGAAGAGCACGTGGAACGGCGGCGTGTAGACGAACAGCAGCTGGATCAGAAGCACGCCGGCGATGGCAAGCACTGCAACCCGATTACCGAACAGGCCTTCAATCGACAGAGACGTCCTGTCCAGATGCCGCGACGAGATGAGATACAGAGCCTCGAACACCACCAGCAGGCTCACGGCGGCCGTTCGGGCATACTCCAGGCTGGCGCTTTCGGACTCGACCGAGAACAGCCAGGCAATCCCGGCGAGCATCAGCAGGCTGACGAAGGCGGTGCGCCAGACTACGAGTCGGCTGAGCAGCGGCAGCCTGCTTCCGCGGGGCTCCTGCTGCATTACCTCGGGACCTCCCGGCTCGAAAGCGAGTGCGATGCCCAGCGTGACCGCGGTGATCATGTTGATCCACAGGATCTGCACGGGCGTCATGGGGAGCTGGTAGCCGGCGACGATGGCCAGCGCGATTACCAGCGCTTCGGTGACGCTGGTGGGAAGCAGAAAGAGCACACTCTTGCGGATGCTGGCATCGATGTTGCGCCCGGCCTCGACCGCACGAACGATGGTGGCGAAGTTATCGTCGACAAGCACCACCTCGGCTGCCTCCCGGGCCGCGTGGGTACCCTTGCGTCCCATCGCGATACCTACGTCCGACCGCTTCAGAGCCGGTGCGTCGTTGACGCCGTCCCCGGTCATCGCCACGACGTGGCCGCTCTTCTGCAGTGCGATCACGAGCCGGAGCTTGTGTCTGGGCGAGGTGCGCGCGAATACGCTGGTTTCCTCGGCGGCCGCAACGAACGCCGCGTCGTCGAGAAGATCCAGGTCTTCTCCCGTGAGCACCTCCGCGTCCCCGCAGAGACCGAGCTCCCGGCCGATGGCACAGGCGGTATCTGCATGATCTCCGGTGATCATCTTCACCTGGATGCCGGCGGAGCGGCAGCGCTCCAGCGCAGTGGCGACCTCGGGTCGGGGCGGATCCGTGGTTCCCACGATTCCGAGCAGTGCCAGGTTGCCTTCGAGACGGTCCGCCGACAGGGTCCGGTCTTCCGGCGGTTGTGTGGTGCTAGCCAGGGCGAGCACCCGTTCGCCCCTGGCAGCCTGCTCGGAGGCAACGCGCAGCCAGTGGTCGCGGTCCAGAGGCCGTGTTTCGGACCTCGTGTGCTCAACGGCGCACATGCCGATCACGATCTCCGGCGCTCCCTTCACGTAGACCATGTTGTGATCGCCACCGCTCGGGTGCAGGGTTGCCATGAAGCGCTGTTCCGAGTCGAACGGAATGACGTCCAGACGTTCCAGCGCACACGTCGGGTCTGCCGGATCAAGCCCCCCCTTGGCGGCGAGAACCGCGAGCGCGCACTCAGTGGGATCGCCATTGACCTCGTAGCCTCCCTCACGTACCTCCAGCCGGGCATCGTTGCAGTTCAGCGCTGCCATCAGCAGCTCTTCGAGGACGGTGGAGCCCGGTGCGGGCGATGGACCGTGCGCTATCAGGTCACCGGGTGTTCTGAAACCCACGCCTGTCGTCTCGAAACGGGCGTCGGCGGTGATGATGCTGCGCACGGTCATTTCGTTGGCAGTCAGGGTGCCGGTCTTGTCCGTGCAGATGACGTCGACCTCTCCAAGTGTTTCCACGGCGGGCAGCCTTCGGACCACCGCATTGCGCTTACCCATCAGGCGCACGCCGATCGCCAGCGTGATGGTGATGACCGGGGTAAGGCCTTCGGGGATGGCCGCGACCGCGATGCTGACGGCTGCTATCAGCATGTCGCCGATGGTGTGACCGTGCACCAGGGTACCGAAAACGGCGATGGCGCCGGCCAGTATCAGAATCAGCAGCGACAACCGCCGGGCGAAGGCGCCGACTCTGTCGAGCAGGGGTGTCCTGAGCGGGCGGACGGTCCGCAGCTCTCCGGAAACCTGGCCGAGCTCCGTATCCGCGCCGGTGGCGGTCACCACCGCCCTGGCCCAGCCCCGCGCGACGAGCGTGCCTGCGTAAACGAGGTTGCTCCGGTCGGGGAGCGCGGCGTCGAAATCGAGCGCCGCGGAGTCCTTCGGCGTCGGAACCGACTCTCCGGTCAGACTGGACTGATCAATGGTCAGCTGTCGGCTCTCCGTGAGGCGGGCGTCCGCGGGGACGCGTTCTCCCTGCTGAAGGATCATGATGTCGCCGGGTACCAGGTCTGCTGCGTCGATCTCCATGGTCTGGCCATTGCGGAGCACGACCACCGAGTGTCGCAGCATGCTCTGGATGTCGCGCATGGCCTCTTCGGCCCGACCCTCCTGAATGAACCCTACCAGCGCATTGATCAGAACCACCGCTCCGATGACGGCGGCGTCGATCCAGTGACCGAGGCCGGCGGTGAGGGCCGTCGCGCCGAGCAACACGAAGGTGAGGACATTGTTCAGCTGCCTGGCGAAGCGCCGCCACGCGCTCGGTGGCGCCTCCGCCTCCAGAACGTTCGGACCGTAGCGCGCGCGCCTGCGCGCTACCTCTTCAGAGTCGAGCCCGTCGGCGTCGACGCGGAGCGCATCAAGGCAGGCAGCGACGCCCAGCTTGTACCAGTCGGTCTGCATGTGGGCTGGTCAGTCTGGATAAAGGGATGAGATACGGTCGAATGCCCGGTCGATCTCGCTGTCCGACACGCAGAATGCCAGCCGCACGTGGTGATCGCTGGCGGGTCCGAACGCGACGCCGGGGGTGACCGAGACTTTCGCTTCGTCGAGCAGCTTCGCTGCAAACGACCATGAGTCCTGATGCGGGGCGACGATCCGCGGAAAGACGTAATACGCACCCTTTGGGCGAACGTAGCTGAAGACGTGCGGCAGTGCGTCCAGGCGCTCGCAGATCAGCTCCCGACGCGTCCCGAGGATCCTGCGAAAATTCCCGACGTGCTCCTGGCTGCCGGAGAGCGCGGCCATTCCCGCGACCTGAGAGATTCTCGGTGCGCAGATCATATTGGCGTCGTGGACCTTGAGCACCTGTGCTTGCAGCCATCCGGGCATGATCATGTAGCCGAGGCGCCAGCCGCTCATGGCGTGAATCTTGGAGAACGTGAACAGGTAGGTCAGCTGTTCAGAAAGGCCCTGATCGCTGGCCGGGTTGTAGAACGATTCGGGTTCGTCGTAGATGAGGTCGGAATACGGGTCGTCCAGAATGAGCATCACGGCGCGGTCCTTCAGGAGGCGCCCGAGCTCGAGGAGCTGACTGCGACCGAAGAGGCTGCCGGTCGGATTGGCCGGGTTCACGAGTATGAGTGCTCTGGTACGGTCGGTCAGCAGCGATGGGAGCACATCCAGAGTGAGGTCCCAGCCGCGGCCTTCGTCCAGAGCCCACGGGACCGGGATGCCGCCGCGCAGGCGGACCTGCTCGTAGTGCGAGGCGAACCCGGGGTCGGTGATGACGACTTCGTCTCCCGGAGCGACCAGCACATGCAGCAGCGTGCTCATGCCCTGCATGTTGCCCGCGGTGATGAATACGTTTTCCTCCGGATCGACCTCGACGCCGGTCCGGCGAAAGTGCTCGGCAGCTGCCAGGCGTCGCAGCTCCGGAAGCCCGTTCGGCAGTGCGTACTTGCCGATGTCGGGATCCTGATCGAGCGCGGTGGCTACCGCCCGGCGGATGTTCGCCGGGGTCGGAAAGGAGGGCA
>JASFLG010000456.1:0-4074 GCA_050118205.1 Pseudomonadales bacterium | reverse complement strand
GTGTTGCGCTTCCCGACGTTGCCGGTGACCTTGAGCTTGCCGGTCGGTTTGCCTTTACGGTAGGTCTGACTGTAGACCTTGCCGTCCCGCTTCACCTCGACCTCCAGCCGCTCGGAGAGAGCGTTCACCACGGACACCCCGACCCCGTGCAGCCCGCCGGAGAAGTTGTAGCTGTTGCCGTCGAACTTACCCCCCGCATGCAGGCGGGTGAGGATGAGCTCCACGCCGGACACCTTGTACTTCGGGTGCTGATCGACAGGCATGCCACGGCCATCGTCGATCACCTCGACGGAACCGTCTTTCATGAGCGTGACCTCGATCTCCCGGGCGTATCCCGCAAGCGCCTCGTCGACGCTGTTGTCCACGACCTCCTGCACCAGGTGGTTGGGACGCGTCGTGTCCGTGTACATGCCGGGGCGGCGGCGGACGGGTTCCAGACCGGAAAGAACCTGCAGAGACTCGGCAGAGTATTTGGCGTTCGCCATGGGTCAGTGTGTTGCTCCGTAAAACGATGCCGGCGTCATGCCGGCTTGAATCGGGTATCGACGGTCAGCGGATAGTCTTCCACCCGACGCACGACGGACCGCAGCGAGCCGTCCGGTTGCAGGGTCAACCAGCGGTAGCCGGGTTTCTTCTCGTCCACCGTGAACGTCTCCGTGCGGGGTGCGAATTGTATGCACGTGGACGGCGTGCAGAACAGCGCGATCCGGCCGTGAGCGGCCGCGAGCTCCTGATGGGCGTGACCGAACACCATACCTCGGACCGTGCTGTGTTCGGACATCCATTCTAGCAGCTCGGGGCCGTTTTTGATCCGGTCCCTGTCGAGCCAGGGGCTGCCGATGCGAAGCGGGGGATGGTGCGTCGCCACGAGCACATGGGCCGGGACGGCGGCCGCGCAGCCTGCCTTCAGCGCCTCGATCTCCGCGGCGTCCACCTCCGCCTGCGGCGTATCGTCCACGTGACTGTCGAGCCCGAGCACCGTCCAGCCGTCGAGGTCGAGAGAGGTCGGGGATGCAAGCGCTCCCATGTTGCCGGCCACGTCGTGGTTGCCGGGCAGCACCAGCCGCGGGCCGGCGTAGCGCTCGCGCAGCCACGCGTCGAAGCGCGCGTAGACTTCCGGATGCGGGTCGTGGGCAACGTCACCGGTCACCAGGAGCGCGTCCGGCCGCTGCTCGGCCAGTGCCTGATCGAGCACGGCGGCGACGCTGTGCCAGGTATCCACCCCCAGCAGGGTCGCTCCCGGCTCCGCACGCAGGTGCACGTCGGTAATCTGCAGCAGGGTCAGGACGTCGGCAGCGGATCCGCTCAACTTGCCAGCAGCGGTGCCCCGGCGGCAACGCCATGCTCGAGACAGAGCGACAGATACTCGCCGAGAAAACGGTTGATCTGCGCCTTCTCGTCCGGCTGGCGCATGTCGGCGTTCGGATAGTCATACACGGCACGCAGGAAGTGCTTGCGGCCCTGGTACTCGATCACCTCGGCGCTGCGCGCGTCGTGGTACAGGCGGATCGTCAAGCTGGCCTTGTGGCTCCAGGGGATCTCCGGACGCTGGGCGAGACGCACGATGGTGGTGTAAGGACCGCGCTCGATCACCTCCAGGCGCACCTCCATGCGGGTGCCGTTCACGTCGACGCCGATGGCCGCGCAGTCCGCCTTGCGCAGGGAGGGAAACAGCTTCATCAGGCGCAGGTAGTTGGCGTCGCACTCGGCCATGTGCGCCGGCAGATCAATGCGGTAGCGTCCTTTGTTGCGAGTGCCTCGCATCTCCTCCGAAGGTCCGTGCAACGAATACGAGCTTCCTAATATACCTGCCCGCCTCCCGGCTGCCACCGTCTGAGCAGCTTTTTTTCCCCGATCTGAGAACGCGTCCGACAGTTCGCGGGGGACGATTGCAACGTAGATCGTCTGATAGAATTCTGCGTTGCTCCTCACAAGCTTAGATCACGGGAAAGTCCTCATGAACGCACTCCCTCTGTCCGGTGCGGCGCAGCCCCTCATGGCGCGCACCTCTCAGCCGCTGGCCAGCGGCCGGGCCGCTGGCTGTCTTTTGTCGCTGCTCTTTCTGCTGGCGGTTGCGACGCCGGTCCGTGCGGCGGATCTGCTCGACGCCTACGACGCCGCGGTCGCAAACGATCCGGTGCTGGGGGCGGCCCAAGCCCAGCTCGCCGCCAACAAAGAAGCGGTGCCTCAGTCTCGCGCCCTGCTGCTCCCCAACGTGGGCATGAGCGGCAGCACCAACTGGAACGAGCGTAAGGTACTGAGCAGCGACCTGCCCACCCAGGAGTACAACGATCACAGCTGGGGCGCACGGCTCTCACAGCCGCTCCTCGACATGGAGAGCTGGTTCACCTACTCGAGCGCTCGGGCGAGCGTGAAGGCCGCGAACTACAACTACGATGCCACCCAGCTGCGGCTGATCGTGCGCACGGTGCAGGCCTATCTGGATGTGCTCCGGGCCGACTCGCTGGTCGAGTCGTCGCGACGAGCCGAGGCCGCCACCCAGCGACAGCTCGAGCAGGTGCAGCAGCGTTTCGATGTCGGTCTCGTTGCGATCACCGATGTGCTGGAAGCCCAGGCCGGATACGACAACGCGGTGGTGGTGCGCGTGCAGGCCGTGGGGGATCACGACATCTACTTCGAGGTGCTCCGCACATTGAGCGGCGAGCCCTATAACGAGATTCTCGACATCTCGGAGGAGCTGCCGATCGTCAATCCCGATCCCGGCAATGTGGAGGAGTGGGTGAACGTGGCGTTGGAGAACAATCCTACCGTCCTGGCGGCAGAGTCCCAGCTCGTCGCCGCCGAGCGGACCGTTCGGGCTCGCCGCTCCGGCCACCTGCCGACCGTCGATGGCACCATCACCTACAACCGAAACACCACCGGCGGCCCGCAGTCGTTCTTCGGGGGGAAGACCGAATCGACGATCTACGGATTGACCGCCACCCTGCCCATCTACCAGGGCGGCTTCATCAGCTCCCGTACCAAGGAAGCGCAAGCCCTCGCAGACCGCTCCGCAGAGGTGCTGCAGGACAGCCGGCTGACCATCACCCGCGACACGCGCAACCTGTTCCGCCGAGTGCAGACCGATGTCGTACGTGTCGGTGCCAGGCTGAAATCCATCGCCTCGGCCAGGTCGGCGCTCGAAGCCACCGAGACGGGCTACGAGGTGGGCACGCGGAACGTGGTGGACGTGCTGCGGGCCCAGGAAAACTACTTCCGCTCCCAGTACGACTATGCCGATTCACGCTACAGCTACATGCTGAGCCTGATCCTGCTGAAGGAGCAGGCAGGTGTTCTGAGCAAGGACGACATCGTCGAGCTCAACCGCTTCTCCGACAAAGACCATCCCGTGAAGCGCATTGCGTCCCTGCAGGCGAGATCCACCAACTGATCCGTATCGGGACGGTCTGATGACCTAGAGAACGGCGCGGATCTCCGCTGCGATCAGAGCGGACAGCCGCGCCGTTGCGCCGGTGTTCTCCGCCACCACCCGGGCGGCCGCCTCGCCGGCAGCGGCACGCCGTGCCGGATCGGCCAGGTAACCGGCGACCACCTCCGCCAGGGCGGCAGCGTCCGCCACCCGATGCAGGCATCCCGCATCCGCGAACGCCGCCACCACGTCCGGAAAATTCCAGGTGGCCGGTCCCATGACCAGGGGCTGACGGCAGACTGCCGCCTCGATGGGATTGTGCCCGCCGACGTCGACCAGGCTGCCGCCCAGAAATGCCACGTCCGAGAGCCCGTAGAGATACTGGAGCTCCCCCATGGTGTCGCCGATCACCACGTCTACCCCGGCAAGCCCGGCACCCCGGCTCATCCAGCCCTGGCGCAATCCCGCGTTCTCGACAAGCGCGGCCACGTCATCGCGCCGGCTGGGGTGACGGGGCACCAGCACGAGCAGCGCATCGGGAAGCCGTGCGCGGATCTGCTGGTGCGCCGCGAGCACGACGGACTCCTCTCCCGGATGCGTGCTGCCCGCGATCCAGACGGGGCGCCCGGCGAGCTGCCACTGGTCGCGCAGCGCCGCCACCCGGGTGGCGTGGTCGGCCGGCAGGGTGACGTCGAACTTGACGC
>JASFLG010000455.1:0-4078 GCA_050118205.1 Pseudomonadales bacterium | reverse complement strand
TCCCGCGTGACCGGCGGGCCGCAACCGCCAGGGCCAGCCAGCCGGCCACGAAGCTCACGCCGCCCAGGGGCGTCAGCGGCCCGAGCAGGCGGACATCGCCGAGCACGAGCAGATAGAGACTCCCGGAGAAGAGCACGATACCGGTGATGAATGCCCAGCCTGCGACCGACAGCGCCCGGGTGCCGTATCGGTCCACGAGCGCGCTTACGACAAGCAGCGCCACGGCATGGACGAGCTGATACAGAACCGCGGTATCCCAGACGTGGGCACCGCGGGCATCCAGGGCGCCGGCCAGCGCGTGCGCGCCGAAGGCACCGAGCAGAACGCCGGCCGCCCCGAAAAGGGCGCCGGCGATGAGAAATGGACGGCCTCGAGTGATGGCGGCGTCAGGCGGCCATTGCCACCTTGAGCCGCTTCAAGGCGCTCTTCTCGATCTGGCGAATACGTTCCGCGGACACGCCGTACTCGTCCGCCAGATCCTGAAGGGTGGTCTTGTCATCGGTGAGCCAGCGCCGCTGAATCACGTCGCGACTGCGGTCGTCCAGATCGACCAGGGCGTGGTGCAGCTTCTCGCTGCTGTCCGTCTGCCAGTCCTCGTCCTCGACCAGATCCGCCGGATCCGGCTCCATCGATGCGAGGTAATGCACGGGCGCCGTGCCGATCGCATCGTCGTCCCCTTCGTCCGGGCTCTCGAAGGTGAGGTCGGTTGCCGCCAGACGCCCCTCCATGCGCGTGACCTCCTGCTCGGATACCCCGAGCTCCGCGGCGACGCTACGCGTCTCCTCGGGGGTCAGCCAGGCCAGGCGCTGCTTCGCCCCGCGCAGGTTGAAGAAGAGCTTGCGCTGGGACTTGGTGGTCGCGACCTTGACGATCCGCCAGTTTCTCAGGATGAACTCGTGCATCTCGGCCTTGATCCAGTGCACGGCGAAGGAAACCAGCCGCACACCCACCTCCGGGTTGAAGCGTTTGACCGCCTTCATCAGACCGACGTTGCCCTCCTGGATCAGGTCCGCTTCCGCAAGACCGTAACCGCGATAGGACCGCGCCAGGTGGACCACGAAACGCAGATGGCACAGCACGAGCTCCCGCGCCGCCTCGAGATCGTTCTCATAGTAGAAACGCTCTGCCAGCGCCTTCTCCTGCTCCTGAGAAAGCACGGGAAATGCGCTTATGGTCTGCACGTAGGCCGACAGGTCCCGGCCGGGGGCCAGCGCGTGCAGCGAAAGAACGTCAGTGGTCATGAATGTGATACCTCCGGTAACACTCAACAGAGAATTCTAGCACCTGCTAGCACTCCTATCATAGGACTGCTAATTCACAGAAATGTTCCCGCGTCACACTTTCGGAGGTCAGAGCACCTCCAGATCCTTCAGGCGCTGGCCGGCTGCCACGACCGCGCCGGCGACGCCAAGCAGGACGCCGATCACCAGCAGACCGACGAGGAACAGGGGATCGAAGCCTACCAGATCGAGCTTCTGAGAATAACTGCCAAGAAAGCTGCTCAAAGGAGCCTCGACGATGAGCAGACAAAGGCTCAGCAGCATGGCTGCGACGAGCCCGCCGCCGAGGCCGTAGATGGCGCCGAAGTAGAGAAACGGCCGCCGTATCTGGCGCTCGGTGGCGCCGACCAGGGTGAGCACCTTGAGCTCCTCCAGACGCGCCTCGATCGCCAGCCGGACCGAGGTCGCGGTCACCAGCACCGCGCCAACGCCGAACAACACCCCGAGGATCACGCCCAGCCGGCTGACCACCGCCGAGATGTCCGAGACCCGCTCCAGCCAGGTCTTTTCCAGCACCACCTCGGCGACCCCCGGGCGCGCACTCACCTGGCGGATCAGGTCGTCCAACGCCTCCGGCACCACGCCGCTGGCGAGCGTCGCGCGCAGCGACGCCGGCAACGGGTTGCTGTCCAGAAGGTCGAGGGCATCGGCCAGATCGGCAAAGCGACTGAACTCCTCGAGCGCTTCCGCGGGATCGGTGATCGACACGGAGGTCACCCGCTCGTCCGCCGAGACCACCGCGGCCACCGCATCGATCTGCTTGTCGGTGGCGCCGAGCTCGAAGTAGGCGGTCAGTCCCGGGCGGCCTTCCCACGCCGCGGTCATGCCGGCCAGATTCTGGCGGATGAGAAACAGTCCCGCCGGCAGGGCCAGCGCAATACCGACCAGGAGCCACACGAGCAGGCTGGTGCCGAGCCGGGTGCTCACGAAGTTCATCGTTTCCCGGGCGATCCTGATGTGATCGCGCCACCACGCTCCGATGCCCGGCCGAACCGGCGGCCAGGGATCACGCCCCGGTCGCCCGTCTGCACCCCGTCGCTCGGATCGACGCTCGGCGGCTTCAGCCATGCTCTTCGTCCGCAGCCGACAGCGCGGCGCGCGTATCAACGCCGTCACGGACTACCATCCCGCGATCGAGCTCGATGATGCGCTTGCCCATGGCCTCGATCAGATCCCTGTCGTGGGACGCGACGATGACGGTCGTGCCCACCTGATTGAACTGCTCAAAGAGCTTCATGATGTCGCGCGACAGCTCCGGGTCCAGATTGCCGGTCGGCTCGTCGGCGAGCAGAATCTTCGGGCGGGTGACCACCGCCCGGGCGATACCGACCCGCTGCTGCTCGCCGGTGGACAGATACCGCGGATAGAGCCGCTCCTTCTCCAGCAGACCGACCCGGGACAGGGCCGCCCGCACCCGACGCGCGATGTCCTTCTCCTTCATCCCGGAGATTCGCAGCGGCAGCGAGACGTTGTCATAGACGCTGCGGTGACCGAGCAGGTGATGATCCTGAAACACGGCGCCGAGGTGCTGACGATAGTGCGCCAGGCGGCTACCGTGCATCCGGGTGACGTTGACCCCGTTGACCAGGATCTGACCTCGCGAGGGCTGATCCAGGCAGAGAAGGAGCTTGAGGAAGGTGCTCTTGCCGGCACCGGAATGGCCGGTAAGAAACGCCATGGAGCCCTCGGCGAATTCCACGTCCACGTTGACGAGCGCCTCCTGACCGTTGTCGAATCGCTTGGTGACGCCGTGGAACTCGATCTGAGACACGCCTACCTCTCGTCGCCGGCAACGCCGTTTTCCTCGCCCGGCAACAGAGCGGATACGAACGGCCTCGGCTCGAAGGGCCGGAGGTCATCCACCCCTTCGCCGACCCCGATGTAGTAGACCGGCAGGTCCCGACCGCTGTCTTTCAGGCTGCGCGCGATGGCGAAGATCACGCCGGCTTTCGCGGTCCCGTCGAGCTTGGTCAGGACCAGACCGGTCAGACCCACCGCGGCGTCGAACTCGCGGACCTGACTGAGCGCGTTCTGACCCACACCGGCGTCGAGAACGAGCAGCACTTCGTGGGGCGCCCCGTCTTCCAGCCGGGCTACCACCCGCTGAACCTTTTTCAGCTCTTCCATGAGGTTGGTCTTCGCCTGCAGCCGGCCGGCGGTGTCCGCCAGCACCACATCGATGCCACGCGACCGCGCGGCGGCCACCGCGTCGTAGACGACGGAGGCGCTGTCCGCGCCCTGGCCCTGGGCGATCACCGGAACACCTTCACGCTCTCCCCAGCTGGCGAGCTGCTCGACCGCCGCGGCCCGGAAGGTGTCCCCGGCCGCCAGCAGCACCGACAACCCGCGACGCTTCAGCAGCCGGGCCAGCTTGCCGATGGTGGTGGTCTTGCCGACCCCGTTCACCCCGACGAAGAAAATGACAAACGGGCGCACGTGATCTGGAATCGCCAGCTCGCGCGCAAGCGGGGTGAGCACGTCGACGAGCAGCTCGGTGAGAGCGCCGTAGAGAGCGCGGGTATCGTTGAGCTAGCGACGGCGCACCCGCGCCGTCAGCTGCGTCATGATCTCACGCGTCGTGTCCATGCCCACGTCCGTGAGCAGCAGCGCCGTTTCGAGCTCCTCCAGGGCCGCCTCGTCGATCTCTTTCTCGCCGAGGATCAGGTTGCCTACACCGCTGGCAAGCTGCGTGCGGGTCTTGCCGAGCCCCGATCGCAGGCGGCCCCAGAAGCCCTTCCGGGCTTCGCCGGTCTCCGCTGTGTCTTCTCCTTCGCTCACCTCAAACACCCACCGATCAG
>JASFLG010000454.1:0-4080 GCA_050118205.1 Pseudomonadales bacterium | reverse complement strand
AGGGATGCGGTCTGCAACGAACGGAATCCCAGCGGCAGCCGCACGTCGTCGATGCGCACAGGCACGAGACGCCGGCGCTCGAGACCCTCGCCCGCCTCGTCCAGGCACCAGCCGGACGTGACGGCGCGCTCGGACCAGACGACCACGACGCAGCGCGCTGCTTCGAGCTCGTGCTCAATCGTCTCGGCGAACCGGGGGCCGGCCAGGAGCTCACGGTCCCACCAGATCGACCATCCCTCCGACTTGAGCGCCTCGATCAGCGGCTCGATACGTGCCCGGTCCTCGGCTGCGTACGAAACGAAGATATCCGCCATGGCTGCTCCCCTGCCCGAGAGAGCCTACGCGCGTCACCGGAACCCTTCAACGCGGCGCAGGCGGCAGCGGATTTCCGCTAGAGGTCGATGGCCAGCGCGCTGGCCGCGTACTCCCGGATCAGCTTGTAATTCGCCTTTCCGTTCGGCGCCCGCTCCAGATCGTCCTTCGCGAGGATGCGCTTGGGGAGCTTGTAGCCGGCGAGGTTCCTGCGCGCGAAGTCCTTCAGGGCGATCTCGTCGAGCTCGTATCCTTCGTGAAGGGAGACCACCGCGTTCACGGATTGGCCCCACTTGTCGTCGGGCAGTCCCACGACGAGGGCATCGGAGACGGACTCGTGGTGCTTCAGGGCCTCTTCCACCTCCTCCGGGTAGACCTTCTCGCCGGCGGTGTTGATGCAGTTGCTCCCGCGTCCGAGCAGGGTGAGCGAACCGTCCGCCTCGACACGCACCCAGTCGCCGGGGATGGAGTAGCGCACCCCGTCGATCACCGGAAAGGTCTTTGCGGTCTTTTCCTCGTCCTTGTAGTAGCCGATGGGCAGGAAGCCGGCGACGCCGACCATCCCGGACTCGCCGACCCCCACCTCCCGGAAATTCTCGTCGAAGACCTTGCAGGTCGGCCCCAGGGTGAACTTGGCGACGTCCACCGACGCATCACGGGTGGTGATGGCGGCGCCGAGACCAATGGCTTCGGATGAAGAGAAACCGTCCGCGAGCACCAGGTTGTCGTTGTGACGCAGCAGGCCTTCCTTCACCTTCCGGGTCCACATCACGCCGGAGGAGGTGATCGCCCTGAGCGAGGAGATGTCGTATCTGCCCGGATTGGCGTCCAGCGCCTCGAGCATGGGCCGCGCGAACGCGTCCCCGACGATGGTGGCGGCGGTCACCCGGTTGCGGTCGATGGCGGCGAGCGCCTCCTCGGCTTCGAAGCTGCGTCCGGTCAGGGTGACACAGGTGCCGGCGTGGGCCATGGCGCCGATGGCGCCGAGCAGGCCGGTGCCGTGCATGATGGGCGGCAGCGGCAGGTTGACCGGCGGCTCCTCGGCGGCCAGGCGTTGGATGTAGCTCTCGAGATCCGGCGACGGCGGCAGGCCGAGCCGCGGGTTGCCGCCTGCGCCGGTCACGCACCAGAGGTCCTGGTGGCGCCACATGACGCCCTTGGGCATGCCGGTGGTGCCGCCCGTATAAAGGAACAACAGATCGTCCGGCGATCGCTCGAGGGCAAGCGGGCTGCCGTCGCCGCTCGACACGAGATCGTCGTAGCTCGTTGCGCCTTCCTCGCCCGGATAACCGTCGGCCACCTCGATCCACTGGCGAACCTGGGGCAGCTGGTCCCGGATCCCGCGCACGTGGGGCGCGAACTCGGCACCGTACACCACGACGGTGGCGTCGGAGTTGTCGAGCAGGTAGACCAGCTCGTGATCCACGTAGCGGTAGTTCACGTTCACGTGGGTGAGCCGCGCCTTGAATGCCGCCGCGATGCCCTCGCCGTACTCGGGGCAGTTGCGCAGGTAGAAGGCGATCTTGTCGCCGGTCGCCGCACCCCCGCCACGCAGGGCCCGGGCGAGGTTGTTGCTGCGCAGCGAGAACTCTCCCCAGGAGATGGTGCGCGCACCGTGAACGAACGCCGGGCGCTCACCCGGTACCGCGGCATCGATGGCCTCCAGGATGTCACCGTAATTCCATGGATAACTGCTCATAGGAACGCTTTTCCGGCGTCGCCGGCCCCCTCAACTTGAAAACGAACGGGCAAAAATACATTGCCGGGACCGCCTTGGGAATGGTCGCGGGCATGGGGCGTTGCGGGTTCCTCGCGGTAGAATCGATCGTCGAACCGGCGGGAGGGCTGGAGAAGATGATGAACGTGCGTAAGGAGGTGAGCGACGCCGAATGGGGTGCCCGCCAGGACCTGGCCGCCTTCTATCGGCTGGTGGCCGGCTACGGATGGGACGACCTGCTGCTCGCCCACCTTTCCTGCCGGGTGCCCGGCGAGGAGGCTTACCTGATCAACCCGTTCGGTCTGCTGTTCGAGGAGATCACCGCGTCGAGCCTGCTCAAGGTCGACTACCGGGGGCAGAAACTCATGGAGAGCGACTACGAGATCTCCCCGGAGGCGAACGTCATCCACGGAGCCATCCTCACCGCCCGCCAGGACGTCTGCTGCGTGGCCCACGTGCATACCGTGGCGGGTACCGCGGTCGCCAGCCGGGTGGAGGGCCTGAGGAATGTCTCCCAGCAATCCATGATCGTGGCTGCCTCGCTCGCCTACCATGATTACGAAGGCGTGGTGCTCGACCCTGCCGAGGCGCCGCGCCTGCAGGCGGACCTGGGAGAGGCGCGGCACATGATTCTGCGCAATCACGGCCTGCTCACCGTCGGACCCTGCGTGTCCCAGACCTTTCAGGCGCTGTACAACCTGCAACGCGCCTGCGAGATCCAGATCGCGGCGGAGGCGGGGGACCCGCCGCTCATACCGATCTCGGAAAAGATCCTCGAGAAGGCCGTCGCCATGTTCGGCTCCGCGTCCGCAGGCCCCTCGGCGGACCTGCTCTGGGCGGCGCTGCTCAGACGGCTGGATCGGACCCAGCCGGATTTCCGTCAGTAGCCGCCGGTCGAGCCTATCTGCCGTCGGGCAGCGTCACCGTGCCGCCGACGGTCGGAAACGGTGCCAGCACCTGGGCGGTCGCCGTGTTGATCATCGCCTGCTGGGCCTTGCGATCGGACTCCGAGATGCGCTTGGTGGCCGAGCCGTGGAATGCGGGGGTGTGGCTTGCCACGTCGAAGATGTCGATGGCGAGCTGTCCCTCGGTGTACTGGCGCACGTAGGTGTCCGTGCCCATGCCGTAGCCGTAATAGTAGCCCCGGCGTGACCAGCCGGCGCCGTAGCTCGCCGGGTAGGAGTCCACCTTGATCTGATCGCGGGAGCCCACGGTGAAGCTGATGGCCATGTCCGCCTCCTCCGGGTCCTTCACCTCCGTGTAGCCCTTGCCGTTCATGGCGATGCGGATCCCTTCCTCGATCCGATCCTCCACCAGGGGATTCACCGCCTTCTGGGTCTGGCCGACGATCATCGGGTGGTCGGAGATGAACGCGTAGGTGCGGTACTTGCTGAAGTCGATCGCGTGGTTGTAGTCGTAGTCGCTCTTGATCGGGTTGCTCGAGCAGGCGGCGAGGCCGACCGCGAGAAGCAGACCGGACAGAGCGTTGAGGGTGCGTCTTGGGTGCATGACGAATCTTCCTTGGTTGATCATTGCTTTCAGGAGCGTTGCCCGCGGTTGTGCGCCAGCAGGCTGAAAAACTGTCGCCGGGTCCTGGGTCCGTAGGTCGCGAAGTGAGGGTCCGGGTCGTTCCGATAGTTCTCCCGTGCTGTGGTGAGCTTGTCTCCCGCGCTGTGTCGGCGTACCTCGTCGGCACTGATGCGATAAGGCACGGTGGCGTTCAGACCGAATATGCCCGCCTTCAGCGCGGGGGTGAGCTCGGGGTAGCCGTTCGCCTCGCGCACCTGCGGCGCGATCTGAAAGGTTCGAAACGCCTGGATCTGATCCTGAGGCGAGCCGTACCAGATCGAGTCCGTGCCCCAGAGCACGTTGCGCTCGCCGCAGTATTTCAGGAGCTTGCCGAGCACGTGGGCGGCGTCATCCGGCTCGCGCATGAGAAAGCGCCAGGTGCTGCCGAGCTCGGCATACACGTTGCTGTTCGGGGCGATGCCGTTGTCGAGCAGCGAGGTGATGAGCGTGTCGACGCCGTCGTCCGCGCCCGCGTAGGGCCC
>JASFLG010000453.1:0-4081 GCA_050118205.1 Pseudomonadales bacterium | reverse complement strand
GCCAGCAGCTCCCGGTCGGGGCGAGGGCGTTTTTGATCCTGCATGTAGCCGATGAGTTCCTGCCGGAACTGCGTCAGCTGGTCCGCAAACCCGTGCGCATCGAACAGGCTGTGCTTGAGCAGCTCCTTGCTCAGCTCTCGCTGGTCCACGTAGAAGCGGTACAGCGATGCGGCGAATACGGACATGGCCTCATCGACGGTGACGGTCGGATCCAGCTTGCGGCGTGCCCGGCTGAGCGCGCGTTCTATCCCCTCGTAGAGCACGGCTCGCAGCAGTGCCTGCTTGTTCGGAAAGTGGGCGAACACGGTGCCGATGCTCACGCCGCACAGCTCTGCGATCTGTCGCGTGGTCGTGCCTTCGTAGCCATGAGAGGCAAAGCAGGCTGCTGCTTCCTCGAGCAGCTTCCGGCGTGTTTCAGATTTCTGTTCCGCGCGGGTGGCAGCCAAAAGAGACGCTCTGGTGAATCGGTTGGCGGAGTATGGGCGTTTCATTGAGCGCACTCAATGAATTGACACGGTTGGCCTGGATGGTATTGAATGAGCACGCTCAATGAGCGTGATCAACGAGGAGTATCGGATGATAGTCATACAGGGTGCGGGCATCACGGGTCTGGTGCTGGCCGGGCTGCTCGAAAGACGGGGTCTGGACTACCGGCTGGTCGAGCGGACCATGCAGATGTACGCGGTAGGCGCAGGGATCGTGCTGCAGCGAAATGCTCTGGAGGTGCTCGACCGGCTACACGAAGCCGACTTCGATGCGGTCTCGACCCCCATCGAGCAGATGCTGATCGGCAGCGCCGAAGAGCCGGTGCTGCAGGCGTTGTCGCTCGATCACGCCAGCCGCGCCCGGGGCGTGCACCGCGGAGACCTGCAGCAGTTCCTTCTCCAGCAGATCGATCCCGCCCGCCTGTGCCTCGGCACGTCCGTCGAGAGCTGGAAGGATCGGCAGACCCGGCTGGATGTGACGCTGAGCTCAGGCGAGTGCCTGCGCGCGGACGTTCTGGTGGGCGCAGACGGCATTGCGTCCGGCGTGCGCCGGTCCCTGTCGGGCGCGCCGCGGGTACGAGACTCCGGGCAATGGTGCGCGCGCACGGTGGTCGCCGGACGGCCCACCGGAGCGGACGCGTGGGAGATCCACGCAGGTCGACACCGTCTTGGCGTGGTACCGCTCCCGGGTGAGCGCAGCTACGTGTTCTGGGTGCGCAGTCACCATCCGGACGAATGCATACCCCAAGAGGACATCGAAGCGAGCGTTCGATCCCTGGGTCCACTCGGTGGGGCCGTGGCCGCTCTTTTCACGCCACGGCAGAGCTGGTTGCAGCATCCGCTCACGGACATTCCCATCTCCTGGGGCAGAGGTCGGGTCGTCCTGGTGGGCGATGCCGCCCACGCGCTGACGCCGAATCTCGGGCAGGGTGCGGCCCTGGGGATCGAGGATGCTTACGTGCTGGCCGGCCTGCTCGGTGTCGACGGGCCGCACGCATCCAGGCCGGCGGAGCAGCTCCGCAGGCTGCGTCACGCCCGGGTGAGCAGCGTCCGGCGCATTTCGTACCTCATGGGAAAGGTAGCGCACCTGGAGAATCCACGGCTGTGCCGGCTGCGCAGCCGCCTGCTCAAGGCGACCTCACCGGCACGCAGCCGCCGCCGGCTCAGCCAATGGCTCGACCGGTTTCCCGTCGAAGACATGCAGCCGACAGGGCCCCGGCTTCACCGTTGGGATCGGGAGACCGCCGTTTCAAAGGTTACGTTGTAGCAGCCGAATGGGCCGATCAGCAGACGCAGTCCTTCGTCGCGACGGCGTCTGGCGCGTCCGTGACTCGCTCCACCATCGGCACGATCAGAGGGGTGCCGGGGCGCAGCGCGACGAAGTCCACGTCGGGGTTGTACTGACGCAGCAGCCAGATGGGCACATCGCCGAAACGCAGGCTCAGTTTCCACAGGGAGTCACCCGGCTTCACGGCCAGCGTTCGCGTGCCGGTGATCCGGTAGCTGGTGAAGAAGTCCTCCTGCAGCAGGCGGTGAAACTCCCGGCGCTGCAGCTCGAAAGCAGCCCGGTCGACGCGCGCGAAGTCGAGAGTCAGACGCCGTCCCACGGCCAGAGTGGCCTTCTGGCTCAGGCCGTTGACCTGGCGCAGATGACTGGCGGATACGTGCAGCCAGTCGGCGTAGTGGCCGAGCGTCTCGAACGGTTGAATCTCGATGCTGCCGTCGGCAGCCACGTCGAAGTTGCTGGGATCGGCACCGAGCGCCCGCGGCATGCCGATCTCGTCGGCTGCGGACGTCTCGGCTTCGATCATCGCGGCCAGAGCCTCCACCGTCAGCGCGCCGGTGCTCGGAGCGCTCACGGAGGAGGGCTTCGGGGATGGCGTGGGAGCCGGCACGCGCAGCACCGCAGGCTGCGCCGATGGCGCCTCCATCGGTGCCCCCGGCAGTCGCAGCACGGTACCTGCACGGATCCGGTGAGGATTGTTCACGTTGTTCAACATGACGAGCTCCCGCACCGAGGTGCGGTACCGGCGGGCAATCACGGACAATGACTCACCGGGTGTCACCTTGTGATACTGATCCGGCACCTGGATGTCGAATCGCTCCATGGCGGGAACCGCCGCCAGCGCCGCCTGGAGGTCCGGTGCGCCTACGTCTCTGGGCACACGCAGCGGAAATCCACGGGGCCAGCGTTTGGTGCCGGTCCATACCGGCTTGCCCAGCGCCGGGTTGAATCGGCGAAGCACGTCCAGATCCACGCCGACGGCCTCGGCCAGGGTGCGGGCACCCATGTAGTCCGGCAGCTCGATGACCCGCTCCTGCTCGGGCGATATACGCTTCACCGGACCGAAAAGCTCGTCTGCCCGGGCTTCCACATCCACGGCGGCGAGAAATGCGGCGTAGAAGTTGCGGGACGCGAATCCGAAGGCACGCCCCCGGTACTCCCAGGCGATCACGCCGATGTCCCTGGTGCCGAGCTGCTCCACAGCCTGACGCATCCCGGCGGCGCCGTGGTTGTAGGCAGTGATCGCGAGGGGCCAGCTGCCGGTGACCTCGTAGTTGTGCCGCAGCAACTGGGCGGCCGCGCGGGTGGACAGGTAGGGATCCAGCCGCTCGTCGACCACGTGGTCCACCTGCATGTAGCGGCGGCCGGTGGATGCGGTGAACTGCCAGAGCCCGGATGCGCCGGCATGTGAGTGTGCAGTGGGATCGAAGGAGGACTCGACGTGTGGCAGGGCGGCCAGCACTTCCGGCACGTCCGCGGCGCGCAGGGTCTGGCGGATGTAGTCCTCCCAGGCACCGGAACGGGCCACCCCGGCCTGGAACCGGTTCGCCTGGCCCCTCTGGAAGCGCACGCGATCTGCGGCGCCGGCCAGGGCGGCAGCGCCATGTGGCTGCCACAGCGCAGCCACCCGTTTCGCCTCCGGGTCGGAAGACGGTCGGCCGGCCGCCAGCTCGTTGACGATGAGTCGATATCGCTCGCGAGCGGCGTCTATCCGCTCGTGCCGGGTGGATCGATCCGTGCCCTCGGGAAAATGCAGAATCGTGTAGACGACATCCAGGTAGCGGTCGTCGTGGATCAGCCCGCCGTCGTTGCCCACCTCGCTGTAGACGCGTTTCCAGAAGCCGACGGCCGCGTCCAGGGCAGGCGGATGCGGGAGCGCCTCGGCAGGCGTACCCGGCTCTGCCAGCGTCTCCGTGATCTCTGTCGGTGCGGGGTTCGCGCTTGCCACCAGCGGCAGGAGCAAAGCGAACGCCATCAACCAGAAGGCCATCGACTGCAAACTCCGGGAAAGCGCTTCAACCCGATTCTAGTCACGGCGGGGGGGTTCAGATGATCGGTACTTGTAAGTAACTGTGCAGGGCTCGGGCCCGTCTGTACCCGGATCCGCCCGGGTGTCAGGGGGCTACCACGTCCCGTGATTGCTCCCTACACTCGGTCCGGTCGATCTTTTGGTGTGCCGTGCAAATGGAGCGATCAGGCGGATGAGTGACGCTGCCGCAACGGATCAGAACGCCGCCCCCGTCGGGACGCAGCCCCGGTTCGGCGTGAAGGACGTCTTTCGTGACCGGGAGACCGCCTTCAAGTTCACCGC
>JASFLG010000452.1:0-4090 GCA_050118205.1 Pseudomonadales bacterium | reverse complement strand
CCGTTCGCATCGCAGGCGCGCCGCTGTATCTCGGTGAAGATGTCCAGCTTCATCCGTCCCTCCTTTTTGCATAACAATCGTTATATAACAACTGGCATCACGTCCACAAGGGTGAGGGAGGGCGCCTTTCGCGCGATGATCCAGGATGAACGGAGAACGTCCGTCCCGGTCAGGAGGGCAGCAGGCCCCGGATGTCCCGGGCCAGCGGCTTGATCACGTCCGCGTCGGTCCAGTAGCGGGTATGGCTCAACGCGTTCCATCCGTGGGTGAAAGTGCCGAGCAGCGAGCCGTTCGCGTTCACCGGGTAGTCTCTGTAGATGGCCTGTCGGTAAGAGGCCGATAGCGGTTTCAGGGGCCAGCCGAGCACGTCGTCCTCGTCGTAGTAGTTCTTCCAGCGGAACGCGTAACCGCGCTCCGTGGCGGTTACCGCTCTGATCCGATCCTCCGGAAATCCGGCCAGGAAAATGGGGATGTTGCAGCCCGTCGTGTACAGGTACTTCAGGCTCTTAAGGCGCAGAAACCCGTCCAGCTTCGAGCCCCGCCGGGTGGTCGGCGACTTCCAGACACCCTGGCTCGCCTTGCCGGGCTTCTGCGCATCCCAGAGATAGTTGGAGATCACCTGACAGCCGAGGGACTGGGCGATCACCACCACCGGGCGCGGACCTCCGACGAACTCGTAGGCACTCTTCAGCGTGGCCCGGATGATGCTCTGCACCTGCTCGTACGGGCTGCCCGGGCTCGCCGCCCTGCGCTCGAGACCGGCGGCATCCGAGAATCCGTACAGGAGAAACTTGCGCAGGCGGATGCCGTCCAGATCCTGGGTGCGCATGGCCCGCATCACCCGCTCCTGGTTGGCCTGGAGTACGCGCTGGTAGTAGATCGCGTCGAAGTGGACCGAGTCCCACGCCGCGGCCCCCAACCGGTCGGCCAGCGCCTCCCTGAGCCCGTCGGCGAAATCCTCGGACGTGTCGCCCATGCCGTGCACGGCGAGCACGATGACCTCTTTGCTCACGCGCAAGCCCCGCTGCTACCGAGGACGCCGGCCGGCGCTATTCGTAAGCCTCGATCTGATCCTGATACTTCAGAAACAGATCGTAGTTGTGCTTCACCGCGTCATTGATGTCCTGCTGGATGCGCGCGACCTCGAGCTGACCGCGCACCCATTGATGCTCCGCCCAGTTGCCACCCGCCGACTTCACGACCTCCATTTCGGCGGTGGACAGGCGCATCGCGTCTCCGACGCCGCCCAGCACATCGGAAACGCTGGGCTCCTTGTCCTCCATGCCTTCGAAGGATTTGCCGAGCCGGTCGCGCAACGCCTGGGTCTTCTTGAGCGAGTCGGCAAATGCGGCGACCTGGGCGTCCGTGAGCATCCCGTCAGAAGGCGGGTCCCAGGTATCCTGACTGGCCGCCTCCATCACGTCCGCCTGGCGGCCAAGGCCCCCGAACAGGCCCACATCCACCGAGTCGGAGGTGCTGGTGCCCGATCCCCGCATGGCGCCCGACATCATCGAGGGCGCGAACGTCGATACGATGATGCCGCTGACTACGACGTTCACCACGATGGCGATGATGATGGACAGCGCGAAGTGCTTGACCCGGGCGTCCTCGGGGATGCCGAGAAAGACCGGCAGAAAACGGTACGCGAGCACCAGCGCATAGATGCTCCCGGCCAGGCTCAACAGCCAGCCGATCCACGGCAGGGGCGAAACCATCGTGCCTGCCGCCGCGGGCACGATGGCGAGCGCCACCACCGCATACGCGGAGTCGAAGCTGCGGATGCCGCGGAACGTGCCTGCCAGGTAGTCGAAGATGAACGCAATGACGAACGTCCACCCGAGCGCCCAGAGTGCCGAGAAGAGAAAGACGCCGAAGGAGAGCTGGCCGAGCAGAAGCGAGCCCCCGGTGATCAGCGCCAGCACGCCCGCCACGATGTAGGCGGCCACGTACAGCGGCAGGGTGAGTTGAAAGAAAGACTGCTGCCAGGTGGGCTGGGTGGCTTTGTAGTCAACCGCGGCGGTGCTCCAGTTCTCGAACACAGCCGTCGCCCACTTGATGGTGGCCTGGATGTCGAACACGTGGTCCCTCCCCTGATATCTGTGTCTGTCCCCGCCGCAAATGATGCCAGCATCCGGGCGGTCCGCCCAGCCGTCAGACGAGATCGCCCTCCCCATCCACCGGACAGAACTTCGGCGTGAGGTCGAGCACCATGAGCAGCCGGCCGAAGCCGATGTACTGCCCCGCCATCATGCCGAGCTCCAGAATCTCCGGCTCACTGAAGGCGGAGCGCAGCTCATCGAAAAAAGCGTCGTCAATGCTGTGGTGGTCCGTGGCGAGCCGTTCCGCAAACGTCACGGCCAGGCGCTCACGCTCGCTGAACGAGGCGCCATCGTCATCGAGCTCCGCGATCTTCTCTTCGGTCAGTCCGTCTTCCATCGCCGATGGAAATCGCGCACCCAGTCACGTGAAGCAGTCGTTCAACCGCGCGATCTTGAGCCGCACCAGCTCCTTCAGCGCCGGCTCGAGGAGCCCGCCGTTGTGGGCGGGATAGTAGAACTGGAAGTAGCTGTCGAAGAACGGCTGATGCTGGGCGAGGCCGCGAAGCACCGAGGTGTCTGCGCCGGACGCCTCTGCAGCCTTCACCTGATTACGGACCGTGTCTGTCAGCTCCTCATCCGGGAGCAATCGGATGCGTGCCACCTGTATCTCCTATCATTGCCATCTGTCTCCGAACTTCGCTGCCCGCCGCCCGACTGTCAAGTCGGTGCGCGGGAGAGTGCTGCGGTTATCTCCGTGGCTTCTGCGACGCCGTTTCCGTCGCCTCTGCGACGCCGTTTCCGTCGCCTCTGCGACGCCGTTTCCGTCGCCTCTGCGACGCCGTTTCCGTCGCCCGTTTCATTCTGCGAAACTTGCCGGCACAACGAGAAAGACGGCTTACATGGGAAGGGGATGACCGGCAGCGAAACGAAGGGAAGACGCGCCCAGCGGCGTCATCTCACCGCTCTGTTCTCCGATCTGAGCGACTCGACCGCGCTCGCATCCTCCGTGGACCCGGAAGAGTTTGCGGAGCTGCTCGAGCAGCTCAATCGCACCTTCGAGCAGATCATCCACCGCCACGGCGGCACCATTCTGCAGGTGCGCGGCGACGGCGTGTTTGCCGTGTTCGGTCTCGAGGCCCGGGAAGACGAGGGGCGGCGGGCGACCCAGGCGGCCCTCGATCTCCACCAGGCCGTGAAGAACATCACCTTCACCTCGCCCCTGCCCGGTTTCTCCCGTCTGACGCTGCATACCGGCATTCATTCCGGTCTGGTGCTGGCCGTGGAGGGCGACGAGGTGCTCGGCCGGTTCGTGCTGGTGGGTGACGCCGCCAACCTCGCCTCGCGTCTCTCCGACCTGGCCGGCGCAGATGAGATTCTGGTGACCGAAGCGAGCCTGGGGGCGGAGCGTCACTTCTTCGAGACCGGCGAGTGCCGGTCCCTTTGCTTCGATGGCATCGACGAGGCGCTCACGGTGTACCCCGTCCTCGGCCGCGCAGCGGTGGACACGCGCTTCGCGGCCCGGACCCTCGGCACGCGCATCCCGCTGGTCGGACGCGAGCGTGAGCTCAGCGTTCTGCGCCGCGCCTTCGAGGCGAGCGCCCGGGGACAGGCCCAGGCGGTGTCCATCGTGGCACCCCCCGGGGTCGGTAAGACGCGGCTGGTGGACGAGTTCCTGAACGGCCTGGAGGATCGGCACTGCCGCGTGCTGCGCACCTACTGCGAAAGCTATCTGAACGCCGAGCCCCTGCAGCCGCTGCTGCAGTTGCTCCGCCAGCTGCTCGGTCTGCCCCGCCCCGTCTCCGGACAGCTCCCGGTCGATGGTGCGTCGATCGCCGAACGCCTGGCAGCATTGGCCCCGGAACTGGCCTCGGAAGCACCGACGGTCGAAGCGATCCTCTCCGCCGGCGCGGCGAACGCCCGGCCTTCCGACGCCGTGGTCGGGGATCTGTGCCTGCGCATGGCCGGTGCGCTCGGCGTTCAGGCGCCGGTGGTGCTGTTCATCGACGACTGGCAGTGGGCGGACGATGCAACCCGCGCCATGCTGCGGCATT
>JASFLG010000451.1:0-4131 GCA_050118205.1 Pseudomonadales bacterium | reverse complement strand
GCTTCCTGCACCTGCAGGCTCTCGATGATCAGCCGCTCCATGATCTGGGAAAGCAGGATGTCGTTCGGCGGCAGCTGCGCGTTGTTGTCCTTGAACTGCTCGCGAACCATGTCCAGCCGCTCGAGAAGCTCCGACGCCAGCACCACATCGTCCTCGACAATGGCGACGATCGCGTCGAGCTCCCGATACTCGGCCCAGGAGAACGTGGGCGCGAGCAGCAGCAGCAGAGCAATCAACGGTTTCTTCATTCGGTCCATTCGTCTTCCAGCGCGTAACCCCGGATACTCTCTGACAACAGATTTTCGAGAGAGTCGTCAAGACTGGCCAGGCCCTTGAAGACGACCTGGAAGTAGATGCCCGTACGCTCCTTGGCGTCGGCGAACTCTCGAGCGGAGGGTGTGTCAAGGTATCTGCGCGCAACCACGCGCAGCTTCCAGCAGCAGTCGTTGTACTCGATTCCCGCCAGACCCTCAATCGTCCGATGGGTGTTCAGATCGTAGTTCCAGCGTCCGATCACGGCAAATCGGCGCGACACGGGCCAGATCATCGCCACGTCGGTCTGGTCGATGGTAGGGCGCTGATAGCGGTAGCCGAAGTGCACGATGTGATCATTGTCGGACCGGAAGGTCAGGTTGCCGCCGCCGCGGGTCACCTTGTCCAGAGACGGGTCCCAGATGACGTCGCCACCCACGGACCAGGCGCCGAACCGTGCCACCAGCTCTCCGGCCAGCTCCGAGTCATTGGTCAGGTCCTCCGGCGTTTCGGTGCCGCTGAGGGTCACCCGGCGATCCTCGAAGTAACGGATCTGGCCGATGCTGGCGCGCAGCCGCTCGAGCCCTGTGCTGGCGTCGAGCAGGCGCGAGGTCAGTCCCACGGAGAGCTGATTCGCATCCCCGATACGGTCGAGACCCGTGAACCGGTTGTCACGCCAGAGCTGGTCATAGCGGAAGGTGAGCCGGGTGACGTCGAAACGGGGCAGGTCGTCCTGGTCCCGGTACTGCTGATAAAGGTAGTAGAGCCGCGGCTCCAGCGTGTGGATCATGCCGCGGCCGAGCAGGTTCATGTCCCGCTCGAAGAAAAGGCCCGTGTCCACGCTGCCGAGACCGATCTTCCGCTGCGGCTTGGGGTCCACGTCCGGCTCCGTATCCTCGAGATCGTAGGCCGTGTAGCGATAACCGCCGGTCAGGGTCATGAAGCCCCAGGAGCGCGACAGAGGCAGGCTGACCCGCGGCTCGACGTGCAGGCGGTCACCGACAATCCGAGCGGTGCCGGTCAGGTCCTCGTTGTTGCGGTCGAATCGGGCCGCGGCGGTGCCCAGCGACCACTCGAAGGGTCCGGGCAGGTCGCCGAGATAGGCCAGCGAGATCTCCGGGAGCCGGCGGTAAGGATCCGTCCGCACCTCGTCGAGCCGCTGGAATCCCTGGGCCCAGAGCCGCACATCGAGCCCGTCCCGGGCATACTGAATCTCACCGAACCGCTCGAGCTCCCGTTGCGAGGCTACGCTCAGCTCGGTGTTCAGGTTGCGGAAGTAGTCCCGATCACTGACCGCGGTGTAGTTCACGGTGGTCTGCCAGTGTCCTGCGCCGCCCTCGTGATACATGCCGTACAGCCAGCGGTCGGCTGGATCGAAGGGCCCTTCGACCAGGCCGGCGGCCTCCAGCTCGTCGAAGTCATCCTTCTCGTAGGTTCCGTCGTAGCGCTTGTCGTTGGGGAGATACGACCCCACGAACCGGCTCTTCTGCCAACCCGACAGATAGCGGAATTCCCCCTCGATACCGGCGCCCCGCTTCTGGAAGTAGCGGGGAATCACCGTCGCATCGTAGTTCGGCGCCAGGTTGAGGTAGTAGGGCGGGGCGAGCTCCAGCCCGTTCTGGCTGGAAAAGCCGAAGCTCGGAAACAACCACCCGGATTTGCGCTCGTCATTGACCGGAAAGCTCAGATACGGCGTGTAGAAGACCGGCACGCCCTTCACCCGCACCACCGCGTCCCGCGCAATGCCGTAGTCACTGTCGTTTCTGATCGTGAACGTCCGCGAGCCGATCCGCCAGTTGTTGTTCGTCGGCTCGCAACGCGTGAAGCTGCCACGCGTCACCTTCATGTCGCCGTCGTCGAATCGCTCGAGGCGTTTCGCCGTACCGCGGAACTCCGGCTCGATCAGCAGGAACTCCGCATCGTTGATGACGGTCGCCCTGGTATCCAGATTCATGGAAGCGTCATGGCCGCGCAGAATGAGGTCCGGCTGCTCGATCTGGACCTCGTCCGCGATCCGCCCCTCGCGGGTCTTGTGGTCGAGCTCGATCTCCTCCGCTCTGAGGGTCCGGTTGCCCTGGGTCACCAGCACGTCACCCTCGAGGGTTACCGCCCCGGACTCCCAGTACTCGAGCCGGCGAGCCTCGGCCTCCACCGGGTAGTCCTCGTCGTTGGCCGCAGCTGGCAGCGGAAAGCGGGGCCATTCGTAAGCACCGGCGCACCACTGAGGCGTGCGCGCGGCCTTTGCCGTGCTCAACGCATCCCGTGGGTGCCAGAAGTCCCACGCGAGACCACGGGATGCGTCCGCCGGCGCGGATGCGTCTGCCGAGGTGGATACACCGGCGCTCGCCGCGAACGCGTTCGAGGCGATACAGCAGGCCGTCAGGGCGAGGATTGCGCCCCGGATAGATCGGTATGAACGCGCCATGGTGCGCGATCATACCGTCCCGAGGCGGCCGTTACCCGGCAAAAGTAAGCCGCTAGAATGCCGCGATGGACGACGCTGCATTCGCGTGGGCCGCGGCCCAGCTGCCCGACCGATCGGGGGTCACCTTCACCCCGCTGAAAGCCGAAGCGAGCTTCCGGTCCTTCTTCCGGGTCGCCGATCGTGGAGACGGCGAGCCGGTGGTGCTGATGGTTTCGCCGCCGGAGAAGGAACGCAACGATCAGTTCGAGACCCTCTCCCGGGTCTTCTGCGACGCCGGCATTCCGGTGCCGGACATTCTCGCCCGCGACCCGGACCGGGGCTTCTACGTGCTGCGCGACGTCGGCGCCAGGGATCTGGAATCGCTGTACGGCGGCCCGTGGGAGGCGGCGGCGCTGGAGGCCGCCATCGAGACGCTGATCCGCCTGCAGACGGTTCACCACCCGGCCATTGCCCCGTACACGCTCGAGCGCCTCGAAGACGAGCTCGGCATCTTCGAGGAGTGGTTCGCTACCGCACTACTCTCCTCGGCCATCCCCGATCCGGTTGGCCGGGTCTTTCGACTGCTCGTCGAGCACGCGGCTGCCCAGCCGCAGTGTTGCGTGCACCGCGACTACCACTGTCGCAACCTGCTCTTTGCACCGGACACCGGCCGGTTGGGCGTCGTCGACTTCCAGGACGCGCTGATCGGACCGGTCAGCTACGACCTGGCCTCCCTTCTGCACGACTGCTACCACGAGTTCGGCCGCGAGGACATCGATCACTGGCGCGAGTGGTACCGGTCCCGCGCAGCCTACGAGCTCGAGGCGGAGGCGTTTGCACGCGACGTGGACTGGATGGCGGTGCAGCGGCAACTGAAGGCGGTTGGTATCTTCGCGCGCCTGAAGCTGCGCGACGGGCGTGCCACTCATCTTGCTCACATCCCGCCCGTTCTCGATCACCTGCGCGGTCTCACCCGCCGGTATCCGGCACTCGAGCCCCTCGCCGACTGGCTCGGCGCGCTCGATGACGACCACCTCGCCGACGTGCTGGCGGCCGCGTGAAGGCAATGATCCTCGCCGCGGGCCGGGGCGAACGCCTGCGGCCGCTGACCGATCACACACCCAAGCCACTGCTCGAGGTACGCGGTCGCCCGCTCCTCGCCCACCAGCTCGACTGGCTGCACGCCGCCGGTATCCGGGACGTGGTCGTCAACCTGCATCATCTGGGCGCCCAGATCGAAGCCTACCTGGGCGATGGCAGCGCCTTCGGCGTGCGGATCGCCTACAGCCGGGAAACCACCCTTCTGGAAACCGGCGGCGGCATCGTCAACGCCCTGTCATTGCTTGGCGACGAGCCGTTTCTGGTCCTGAATGGCGACATCTTCACCGACTTTCCGTTGGCTGACGTCGAGCCGCTTCCCGACTGGGCCGACATCCATTTGGTGGTGACCCCGACCCCGGCGTTCCGGACCCTGG
>JASFLG010000450.1:0-4145 GCA_050118205.1 Pseudomonadales bacterium | reverse complement strand
ATGACGCCGCGGTGCGCCGCGATCTGCTGCGACTTCACCGAGCGTCGCTCACCCTGGTCGATGAGGAACTTCCCCTCCGTGACGTTCAGGTACACCACGCGCGCCATCAGCCCGCCGCTCACGAGCAGAAAGAAGGTGACCAGCGTGAAGTGGCGCCAGGCCATCACGGCTCGACCCTCTCGACGTCTTCCGGAAAGGACATGCCGAGCTTGTCCGCGGCGGCGCGCTCGACGTTCTGATACGCGGCCACGGCGGCCAGCTCGATCTGCAACCGGCTGTACTCCTCGGCGGCCGCATCGAGCCGGGACTGCAGGGACTGGAGCGCCATGTGCCGCTCGCGCACCGCATCGGTCGAGAACGCGACCTGTACGCCCGACAGAACCAGGAAAAGCAGCGCGAGCAGCCAGGCGAGGAAGGCGCGCGAGCTCATGCCAGCCGCTCCAGCACGCGCAGGGTTGCGCTGCGCGCACGAGGATTGCGTTCCCGCTCCGCCTCGCCGGCCCGAACGGGCCCACCTACCACGCGCGCCGCGGGCGGCGCATCGGCGGCACGAACGGGCAGGTTCCGGGGAAGCTCGCCGCCCTTCGCGAGGGAGCGGAACGTCCGTTTGACCAGCCGGTCCTCCAGGGAATGAAAGCTGATCACCGCCAGCCGCCCGCCAGGTATCAGGGCGTCGAAGGCCGCACGGATACCTGCTTCGATTTCTTCGAGCTCCTCGTTCACGTGGATGCGCAACGCCTGAAAGGTTCGGGTCGCAGCGTCACTGCCGTGCTCACGGCCGCCTCGCCTGGGGATGGCACCGCGAACCACATCGGCCAGCGCGCGGGTGTCCTCGAGGGGGCGGGCGCGCACGATGGCGGCGGCGATGCGCCGCGCATAGCGCTCCTCGCCGAAGGCGAAGATCACCCGGGCGATCTCGGCCTCGTCGGCCCGGTTCAGCCACGCTCCCACCGGCTCACCGCGGGAGGTGTCCATGCGCATGTCGATGGGGCCGACGGCACGAAAGCTGAAACCACGCTCAGGCTCGTCGAGCTGCGGTGACGAGACACCGAGGTCCATGATCACCCCGCTGACGTGCGCCGCTGCTTCCGCCTCGAGCACCGCTTCGAGCTCGGAGAAGCGCGCGTGGTGAAGATGCAGCCGGGCATCGGACGCCGCCAGGGTCGCGCCCGAACGCACCGCCGCCTGATCCCGGTCGATGGCGATCACCCGGTCTTCAGGACCCAGACGCTCGAGCAGCGCGCGGCAGTGGCCGCCGCGGCCGAACGTCGCATCGACGTAGACGGCCGGCGGGACCACACCTTCGGAGGCGCTTCGTGCTGTGCCCATGACCAGGTCGATCGTCTCCTTGCAAAGGACCGGTACGTGGTCGCTCAAACCGAGAGACCGGTGAACTGATCGCCATCCGTAGCCAGACCTGACTCCTCGGACAGCCAGTCGTTCATGCGTTGCTGCCAGTGATCGGCGCTCCAGATCTCGAGCTTGTTACCCTGACCCACCAGCACCAGCTTCTTGTCGAGCTGCGCGTACTCTCTCAACATCGCCGGCAGCAGAATTCGCCCCTGGGCATCGAGCTCGATGTCTGTCGCGTGACCGATGAGCAGACGCTGCAGGCGTCTCGCGTTCTCGGCGATGTTGGATAGCGACTCGAGCTTGCGCTGCACCACCTCCCACTCGGGGAGCGGATACAGCAGAAGGCACTGCTCGCGCATGTCGATGGTGACGACGATCTTGCCGTCCGCGGCAACCATGAGCGACTCCCGAAACCGCGTCGGTAGCGCCACGCGCCCCTTGGTATCCAGGGTTGCTGAGTTGATCCCGCGAAACATGATCCCCGCCCACCGGTGGCCCGGCGTTCCCAGCGTCGGGGAGCGTCACGGACCCTCGTCCAATGCACCCCGAAGGCACGCTGAAAACCACTTTTTCCCACAAAATCCCAACTTTCGACACTATATGGGACCCCTGTCGGTGTCAACAACGAAGATGGCCATAACCCTCGGATTCTTAAGGTTTTTTTGGGACAGGTAGGTGGGAGAGACGGGTTATTCGTTAGAACACCTCAAGTAGAAGGGGATATCTAGAAACCACATTAAGTATAAGAACGTTTAGGAATTTCAAACGATCTTGTCTGCGAGAAACAGGTATAAAAACACCCTGCCATCAGGGGAGAAATATCGAGCCGGCCGATAAGCCGGGTTCTGTGGTCACCGGACCCGAATCGGACCCGATGACGGCAGTCATTCATCTAGGGCGCCCGTCGCCGGACGCCTCAAGCAGCCTACCCGAATCCGATGCGGACCACACCCTGCGGATTCCTATTTGGCCTTGCTCCGGGCGGGGTTTACCCTGCCACGCCTGTTGCCAGGCGCGCGGTGCGCTCTTACCGCACCCTTTCACCCTTGCCGTTCGCGGCGACAGAGTCGCCACGCCTTAGGCGGTTTGCTTTCTGCGGCACTTTCCGTGGGCTTACGCCCCCCAGGGGTTACCTGGCGCCCTCGTCCTGTGGAGCCCGGACTTTCCTCTCGCGGCCCCGCGTGAGCGGGTCCACCAGCGACTGCCTGGCCGGCTCGACGGGCAATTATACCCCGCCGCCGGCCGGCCGGGGGCGCTCTGACCCGGCCCTTTCCGGGCCTTTCCCCGAGGGTCTACTCCGACGACTCCGATTTCCGATCCCGCCGACCTACGAGCCGGTACAGGGCACCCTTTTTCACCCCGAGAATCTGGGCGCCCAGCCGGGCCGCCTGGGCCGGCGGCAGCTCCGCCCCGAGAATCCTCATCACCCGGGCCTGCTCCCGGTCCCCGGCCTCGGCTTCCGCGTGCCGACCCTCCAGCACGCAGACCATCTCGCCGCGCCACTGATCGGACTGGTCCATGCGAACCACCAGATCATCGGCCGGTCCCACCAGATAGGTCTCGAACCGCTTGGTCATCTCCCGGGCGACGAACACCCGACGATTCGGTGCCAGCGCGGCAATCTCGAGCAGCGTCTCCCGGAGCCGATGCGGGGCCTCGAAGAACACCGCCGGGTCGCCTGCCTCGATCAGCGCCGCCAGGCGGCTGCGGCGGGCGCCGGCCCGCGCGGGCAGAAATCCCACGAAGCGGCTGCCGGTGGTCGGCAGCGGACAAACGGACAGAGCCGCCGCGACGGCACTCGGTCCGGGCACGGGCCGAACCTGAATGCCGGCATCGTAACAGTCGCGCACCAGCGGAAATCCGGGATCCGATACGAGCGGCGTGCCCGCATCGCTGACCAGCGCGACACTCGCACCAGCCTGCAGGGCGGCGAGGACCTCGGAGACTACCGCGGTCTCGTTGTGCTCGTGCAGGGCGATCAATCTCGGAACCGGCAGGCCGAGCGCGTTCAACAGAGAGCGGGTCCGTCTGGTATCCTCCGCGGCGATCATCTCAACGCCGGCAAGGACATCGGCCGCTCGCCTGGAGACATCGTCCAGATGTCCAATGGGAGTCGCGACCACATAGAGCACACCCGCTTCGGGACGCGTGGCGCTGGATTCGGACAGCCTCTTATCAGTAGCAACAGTTTCGGAAGTAACAGTTTTGGACATGACCGTCTCGGACACCGCACCCCGGGCAGCGGGCAGGGTTTTCAATCGGTGCAGTAAACACCTTGTGCCCGGCGCAGTGAAGGCCATCGCCTTGCTCGTCGTGCTGGCAGGATGCGCCGCATCGCCGCCGGAGCAGGCGCCCCCGCCGCTGCACAAGCCGGTAGACACCGGCGGACTGCCTCCCGAGCAGCTTCTGAGCCGCGCCCGCACGGCCCCGGCCGACGCGGCTGCCGGGCTCTATCTGGAGGCCGCCTGGGCCTATCTCGATGCCGGCGACGAGCCTGGCGCACGGGCGGCTTTCGCCGACCTGGAACCGGGTTGGCTCGCCCAGGCGCAGATGCCTGACTACGAGCTCCTCCGCACCCGGTTGAAGCTGGCCGACGGCGATCTGGCCGGCGCCCGGCGCGCCTTCGACCAGGTGACCCGCGTCGCCCGGGGGTCACGGCGCGCCGAGCTCGTCGAGAGCGCCCTCTGCAGAGCCGAGGGTCACTACGACTGTGCCCTCACGGCGCTGATCCGAGCCACCGCCGGGGATCCGTCCGCCAACGAGGAGATCTGGCAGCTGCTCAACGAAGCCAC
>JASFLG010000449.1:0-4154 GCA_050118205.1 Pseudomonadales bacterium | reverse complement strand
GTCATCACCACCTGCACCTCGGCACCCGCCTGGCGCAGAAGTCGCACGAGCTGCGGCGTTTTGTACGCTGCGATGCCGCCCGAGATCCCGAGTAGGATGCGCCTGTTCTGAAGCTGGCTCATGGGCGGACTATAGCATGTGGAAACGCGGGCAAATCCGGGCAGATGATGGACGGAACGCCGGTCTGAGTGGCGCCCTCGAGGTGCCACGCCCGGGCGCCGCAACGCGTTTCGGTGTCATACGGGCGGTGCGCAGGCGGCTGTTCCGCCAGGGTCCGGAGTCTCTCGCCGACCACGAGCTGCTGGCGCTGTGGCTGTCTCTGCCGGATCCCGGCGGCGCAGCCCTCGTGATCGAGCGGATCGGCGGCCCGGCGGGTCTGCTGGCTCAGCCGCCGAGCGTGCTCCTGGGTTCGCCCGGGCTGGGGCCCGGTCGGGTCGCGCGCGTCGGTGCCGCCGCCACGTTGCTCGGCCGCGCCGCCCACGCCGATCTGGCGGCCGCGCCGCTGCTTTCCTGCACCAGCTCGGTGCGCCGTTTCCTGCGTCTGAAGCTGGCTCACCTGCCGAGGGAGGTCTTTGCGTGTCTCTTCCTCGACAGCCGGCACCGCCTGATCCGCTACGAAGTCTTGTTCCTCGGCACCGTGGACCGCGCTTCGGTACATCCCCGGGAGGTCCTCAAGCGGTCGCTGGAGCTGAACGCCGCGGCGCTGATCCTGGCGCACAACCACCCCTCTGGAGTGGCCGAGCCGAGCGCGAGCGACCTGACCCTGACCCGCGATCTCAAGGACCTGCTGGCGCGGGTCGACGTCCGGCTGCTGGACCATTTTGTCGTCGGCCGCGGCTCGGAGGTCTCTCTCGCGGAAAGAGGGCTGCTCGAACGGTGATGCCGGCCGCCGTACGTCTCGGCACCTTCTTGCCTGCATGGGGGGGCTCTGGTATAAACGCGCCTCATTTTTTCAGGGGTACCCTCGTCATGGCGCAAGTGTGTCAGGTGACCGGCAAGCGGCCGATGTCGGGCAACAACGTCAGCCACGCGCAGAACAAGACGCGCCGCCGTTTTTCCCCCAATCTGCACACCCATCGCTTCTGGGTGGAAAGCGAAAAGCGCTTCGTCCGCCTCAAAGTGAGCTCGAAGGGCATGCGCATCATCGATAAGGTGGGTATCGACGCGGTGCTTGCCGATATCAGGAAGCGCGGCGAAAAGGTCTGACCGCGAACACCGGAGAATGGAAAATGCGTGACAAAATCAAACTGGTATCCAGCGCGGGCACGGGCCACTACTACACCACGGACAAGAACAAACGGAACACGCCGGACAAGCTCGAGATGAAAAAGTACGATCCGGTCATCCGCAAGCACGTGCTGTACACCGAGGCGAAGATCAAGTAGCCATAGGCCTGCGGAACGGCGAGCGAGCAGAAAACGCGCCCGAGGGCGCGTTTTTTTGTCGACTGCCCTTCTTGCCGAGCCATTCAAGGTAAGACTTGAAGTAAACACTTACTTAGCTGCGAAACACGGTCGTGCCAGAGCTACCCGAGGTGGAGACGACGCGCCGCGGGGTCGAGCCGCTGCTCGCCGGGCGCGTCGTCGAACGGGTGCTGATCCGTGAGGCGCGCCTGCGCTGGCCGGTGGTGCTGCCGGCGGATCTGCCCGGTCAGCGCCTGCTGCGGGTCTTGCGCCGTGCCAAATACCTGCTGTTCGTCTTCGACGAGGGGACCGCCATCATCCATCTGGGCATGTCCGGAAGCCTCCGGGTTCTGCCCCCGGAGACCCCCTATCTGCGCCACGACCACCTGGCCATCGGGTTCTCGTCGGGCCGCGAGCTGCGCCTGCACGATCCGAGACGCTTCGGCAGCGTGCACTGGCAACCGGCCGGTCCGGGTGATGATCCGGGTGCGTCCGCGCACGCGCATCGACTGCTCGTCGGGCTCGGCCCCGAACCGCTCGATCCGGCCTTCGACGGCGCTTATCTGAAGGCGCGCGCCCGTGGCCGTCGGGTCGCCGTGAAGAGCTTCATCATGGATGCCCGGGTGGTGGTCGGGGTCGGCAACATCTACGCCACCGAAGCCCTGTTCCTGGCGGGCATCCGGCCGACGGTGCCCGCCGGCCGGGTGAGCCTCGCGGCCTGGGAGGCACTCGCCGGGCGGATCCGGCACGTGCTGGCGGCCGCCATTCAGATGGGCGGCACCACACTCCGGGACTTCGTCAACCAGGATGGCAACCCGGGATACTTCCGCCAGTCGCTCAATGTCTATGGGCGGCACGGGCAGCCGTGCCCCGTCTGCGCGACGACGCTCAAGGAGGTCAGGGTGTCCGGACGGGCGTCGGTTTTCTGCCCAAAATGCCAAAAGGCTCAGGGTTTTAGACGGGCAGAGTGATACAGTGCCTCAGAGTCCGACCGCCGCCGTGGACCGGCCGGGAGCCACTTTAGGCAGATCTCACAGGCATCAGAGAAAGGAATTCCGAGCGATGAAAAGCATCTATCACGCCGCTGCTACCGCCACGGTCGCCCTGGCGTTCGCCCTGACCGCAGGACAGCCGCAGGCTGCCAGCGGGGACTACAACAGCCAGCGGACCGGTCCCCGTTGGGAAGACCAGGTGGTGGATGCGGTGGTGGCACGGCCTCTGGGCATTGCGGCCACCGGTATCGGTGCAGCAGTCTGGACGGTAAGCCTGCCTTTCTCCCTGCTCGGCGGCAACGCCGGCGAAGCGGCGGACAATCTGGTCGGTGGCCCGGCCCGGGAAACGTTCGTGCGCTGCCTGGGCTGTCGCGCGGCGGGTCGCCGGCAACCGGAAATCGGCGCTCAGTAAGTCCCTCCCGAAGGACGCGCGGGCGAAGCCCGGCCGCTTCGCGGGCGCTATCTGTGCCCGTATGCCTTCACCACGGCCGGATGCACGAACTGGGAGATGTCGCCGCCCAGCGCCGCGATCTCCCGCACCAGGGTCGATGAGATGAACGAGCACTCCTTGGTCGTGGGGAGGAAGACATACTCGATCTCCGGATCGAGAGACTGGTTCATCTCCGCCATCTGAAACTCGTAGTCGAAGTCGGTGACCGTCCTCAAGCCCCGCAGAATGAACTTCGTCTGCTTGCGGTTCGCGTAGTCGACGAGCAGCGTGTTGAAGCCTTCCACCTCCACGCGATCGCCATACTCGGCCAGCACCTCGGAGCACAGAGCGATCCGATCGGCGAGATCGACCTTCGGATCCTTCTGCGCCGAGGTGCCGATGGCCAGAATCACCTTGTCGAACAGCGAAAGCGCTCTTGCGATCAGGTCAGTGTGGCCGTTGGTAATCGGATTGAACGAACCCGGATAGACGACGGTCTTCATCGGTGCGGCTTTCCCCCCCTCTTTGGCGGCCTGAAGGCTTGTTTTTCTGGTCCGGACAGGCGCGGCGATGGTATCGAGGTGGGCCGGGGCTGGCAAGGCGGGCCCGGCGGCGGTTCGTCACGCGTTGACGAGCAGGGCGAACTGGCAGTCACCGGCCCTGGCGCTTCGGATCCGGCGCCCGACGTCGGGTAGCGGCGTCCGGCTCGCGAGCTCCACATAGACGACCCCGTCGGGAGCGAGGTGCGCCGCGAGCAGATCGGGAAGAAGGGCCAGCGCCCGGTCGTCATCGAAGGGCGGATCGAAGAAGACGATGTCGAAGCGTGTGCGATCGCGCGAGAGAAAACTCCGGGCCGGCGAGATGCGGATCACGGCTGCGGCCCCGGCATCGAGTGCCGCAGCGTTCGCGTTCAGCGCCGCAGCGACCTTGCGATCCCGCTCAACGAAGGTAACCTCGGCAGCGCCGCGCGACAGGGCCTCGAATCCGAGCGCACCGCTGCCGGCGAACAGGTCCAGGCAGCGCGTATCGTGAATCCGGGGTGCAAGCCAGTTGAACAGGGTTTCTCTGACCCGACCGAGGGTAGGGCGCAGATCAGCGCGCGGGGGAAACTTGAGCTTTCGACCCTTCCACCGACCGCCGATAATGCGCACTTCGTTGTTGGCCACCCCCGGAGGGTACACCAGGGGCGAGTCGTGGAGTCACTGATCGGTGGGTGTTTGAGGTGAGCGAAGGAGAAGACACAGCGGAGACCGGCGAAGCCCGGAAGGGCTTCTGGGGCCGCCTGCGATCGGGGCTCGGCAAGACCCGCACGCAGCTTGCCAGCGGTGT
>JASFLG010000448.1:0-4164 GCA_050118205.1 Pseudomonadales bacterium | reverse complement strand
GGATCCGCACGGTCAGCTCGCTGTGCGTGTCCGGAAAACGGGCCTGTCCCTCCTCGGTCAGCTGCCAGGTCTGCGCCGGCCTGCCCACGCCTTCCACCGCTGTCTCAGCCCGAACCGAATCGGCCAGTGATTTCAGGTGCGCGCGCGTGGCCGGAACGCTGATCCCCAGCTCACGGGCCAGCGCCTTGGTCGTCATGCCCCCCCGGGTCTTCAGCAGGAGCAGCAGCCGATCCTTGGTTCGGGGGCTGTGCTCGAGTTCGGGACCTTCACGTGCGATCAGATCGGTCATGGCTCCTGTGCCGCGGGTTACAACGCTTGTGGATTTTATAACGCAAAAGTTTAAAAAATCACTGGACCCGTGACCAATTAAGAAATATAAATGTTTCTATATTTCGCAAACACCCGCCGAGGTGCCGCCATGAAGCTCGAGCATGCCAACCTGTCCGTCGTCCACACCGAGGAAATGGAGCGATTCCTGCTCACCGCGTTTCCGGATTTCCGGCGACGTGGAGAAGGCGAGGATAGCCAGGGCCGACACTGGCGTCATGTCGGCAACGATACCTTCTACGTGGCGCTGCAGACGGTACCGGACAGCACCGGCCGTACGCCCTACGACAACGGCACGGGTCTCAACCACCTCGGCTGGGAAGTGGACGACCTCGCTGCGCTGGAGATCCGCATGCGGGCCGCCGGTTTTGCGCCGAACATGGCGGCGGACGATCATCCCGCCCGGCGGCGTCGCTACTTCTACGACCCGGACGGCAACGACTGGGAGTTCATTGAGTACCTTGTCGAGGATGTCGATGCCCGCAACGACTACGGTCGCTGAGCCGCTGCGCGCCGCTCTCACCGCCCATCACGCCCGCTACAGCCCGGTCTATCGGGGTTACCTCAGTGACCACGGCCCCATGGGCGCCCTGGCCCTGCACGGGCTGGGCGCCAGGCCGGCGCGCGTGCTCGACTGGCTGAACGGCTACCGCCAACGCCTGGAACCGCTGAGCGCGGCACCGGCACGCTACCGGCAGCTGCTCGAGGCAAGGCTCGACGACGTGCACCGCCTCGGGGTGGACGCACTGCTCAGCGCCGCGTTGCCCCGCTGTATCTCCGGCTGGCCGCGCAACGCCTACCACCCGCTCATCCGCACGGCGTACGGCTATCGGTTCGACCTTCCTGATGAGGTGGCGGCTGGTCTCGCCTATCTCGAATGGTGCGGAGAAGACCCGATACTGGCCGACCTGGCGGGCAGGGCTCGGCCGGCAACGAATCCGCAAGCGGCATTCGATGCGATGCGGGCGTGCGCAACCACCGTCGAACCTCACCGACGCTTCGATGCGTGTCTCGACTGGGTCGTCCGGCAACCGGCGTTTCGCGAGGCCGCCGTGCTCGTCCCGGAACCGCTCACCGCCTACAGTCGTCGGGCGCTCGGCGTATTCGCCGCCACCGGAGATTTCTTCGCCCTGCATCTGGTGACCGGCGCGCACGCGTTCCGCCTGCTCTACGACTTTGCCGGCCCGGCGCGTGACGCGGTCTTCGCCCTCGGTCTGCTCGCCGGTTACGCCAGCGTCGGCGCGCCGGCGTTCGAACCGCTCCCGGACGCCGCCGAGCAGAGCAGGATGCCCGCGGACACGATGCAGGCGGTAACCGGCGACGCGGGCGCCGCCGGCATCGGCGATGACGAGCACGACATCAAGATCGCCTACAGCGCGGCGAGCCAGGCCGAGTGGTTTGCGGACCCGACGTACCTGCGCGTCTGCCGCGATTACCTGGCGGCGTCCTGACCGGGTCTCCGGCCACCGGCGGCGCCGGCGCGGTCAGGCGTTGTGCATCCAGTTGCCGTGGAACCCGTGCGGGATCCGGTGCGGCAGCTCCGCACAGGCAATGGGTCCGGCAGCCAGATCTGTCGCGTCGAAGACGGCGAGATCGGATCGGTTCCCGGCCGCCCGGTACACGGTGGTGAGCAGGTAACCATCGCCCTCTGCCGCGCCAGCCGAGCGGGGGACGAACACCGGCTCCCCGACCCGGTCGCCTTCGGGGAGGCGGTACAGCCGCCGGGTGGAGGTGCCGAAGTCGTGATGGGCGAGCGCATCGAATCCGGCGCCCCCATTTCCGGTGGTCGAGGCCGCGTAGTAGCCGTGCCGGTAGGCGTTTCCGGCATAGCGCTCATCGAGCCTCGGGAACTCACCGGTCAGGTCGTCCAGATAACGCCGCTTCACCGCGTTGGTGTTGTCGGCGAGGTCGAATTCCCACTCGGCCAGTCGCGCGTTCGCCTTCGCCGGATCCGGCTTCGACCCGTTCAGGTGTGGAAACAGTGGCGCTTCCTCGAACTGCATCACGTGCGCAATGATGCGATTACCGTCCGTGAAGGCGTTCATCGGATGAAAGACGAAGCAAGGATCCGTCTCGAACCAGCGGATGTCATCGACCGAGCCGTCGCGCGGCATGATTCCGATGTGCGTTCCCTTGTCAGGCTCCCAGGCAAAGGCAGGCTGACCCTGCATGGCGCGCTCGAGGCTGCCGGTCAACGGGAAAATGGGGAAGATCACGTGCTCATCGGTGACGACGAAGTCGTGCATCATGCTCGGGAAAGGCGCGTCGAAGCGTTCGGATCGCACCAGATCGCCGCCGGCATTGACGACCTGGTAGCTGACCTGCCTGCCGAATGGCCCGTCCGCCATATAGCCGAAAAAGAGCATCTCCCCCGTCTTCGGATCCATCTTCGGGTGGGCGGTCATGGGTCCGGACAGCGCGCCGTCGAAGGTCCAGGAACCCATCGAGGCAAGGGTTTCCGGATCCACCTCGAACGGCGCGTGAGCCTCTTCCAGCGCCAGCAGCCTGCCGCCGTGCCAGACCACGTTGGTGTTGGCGAGCCCGTCCGTCTCGATGCCCTGCACGCGCGGGTCGCTCGCCATGGGGTCAAACGCGCTGAACAGGGACTCTCCTGCCTCGCGCTCCAGCTTCCACTTGACCGTCCGGACCCAACGGTTCCGGTAGCTCACCCTGCCATCCCGGATGTGAAACCGGTGCAGCATGCCATCGCCGGCGAACCAGTGATGCTGCCCACGCGGCGGAAACTGCGGGTCGGGCCCATTGCGGAAATAGGTGACGTCCAGGTCCGGGGGCAACTCACCGCGCACGATCACGTCCGGGACGTCGGCCTCCATGCGGATGGGCGCGAAGTTCCCCTTGAGCTGCGGGTGATCTGGATACGGTCTGGTCATGCGTCCTCCGGCGCGACTTCGTCACGCCGTTATACCCTTTCGGCCCATCACGCGGCTATCGGTAAAGCCGCGCCAGTCGCGCCCGTGCCTCGTCGCCGACGGGCCCAGGGGACTGCCCGGCCGCCTCGTAGTAGCGCGCGGCCAGCTGCAGGTCGCCCTCTGCTTCCGCGATCTTGCCGAGCTCCAGGTAGGCGATGGTGGTCGGCAGGAGCTCCACGGATGCGTTCAGATCAGCCTTCGCCTTAGCCCGGCTGCCCTGCTGCACGTAGGCCATACCCCGGCCCAGATAGTAGGCGTAGTAGTGGTCGTCGCGCTCGATGGCCCGGGTGTAGTTGGTCACGGCATCGTCGAAACGCTTCTGCTGATAGCGGATGTCGCCGCGCAGGCCATGGAACGACGGCTCCGCGTTCTCCGCATCGATCGCCTGCTCGACGAGCCGGAGCGCCTTCTCCGGATCGTCATCGTTCAGCGCCTGCTTTGCCTTGTCCGCCATCGCGTAGGCGTCCTTGTCGGCGCGCAGCTTCCGCGTCGCTGCCTGGTATCGGTCGGCGCCGTACTCGCCGTCCTGAAAGCCTTCCGCGCGCAGCGACTCCACGAGAGCGCGGTTGTTCGCCACCCGCTCCGCCGAGGGCGGGTGGCTCGCAAACAGGCCCTCGACCCAGGAGGACTCATGACCTTCCGAGAGCTTGAGAAACGTCTCCTGCAGAGTCACCGCCGCATAGGGGTCGTAACCGGCCTTTGCCATCATCCGGGTGCCGTAGTAATCGGCTTCCCGTTCCGCATCGCGTCCGTATTTGGTGTTGATCAGCGTGGCCGCCATCTGTGCGCTCTGCATCACCGTGTTGCCCAGAGCCGAGCCGTGCAGGCCGATAGCGGTGGCCGCAAGCGCACCCTGCAGCACGTAGCTGCGTTCGATCTGTTTCGCGCCGTGGCGCGCAGCGGCGTG
>JASFLG010000447.1:0-4169 GCA_050118205.1 Pseudomonadales bacterium | reverse complement strand
CAGCGCCCCATGGCCGAGGCCCAGGGCGTCGAGCCGCCCGGGCGGCAGGGTCTCGAGCAGCACGTCGGCGGTCGCCACCAGATCGAGGAAACGTGCGCGGTCGGCGGCGGCATCGAGGTCGAGCACCACGGAGCGCTTGTTGGTGTTCAGGTACAAGTGCGCGAAGCCGCGCTCCACACCGGGCTCGTCGGCCAGGTACGGCGCTTCATGGCGGACGCTCGCGCCGCCGGGGGGCTCCACCAGGATCACCTCGGCGCCGAGGTCGGCAAGCACCCGCCCGCCCAGGGCCGCGGAGCGGTCGGCGAGCTCGAGCACGCGCACCCCGTCGAGCGCGCGGCTCATGCCATCGGCACCGCGACGCGCCCGGTCATGGCGATGGTGCCGTCCTCGAGCGCCGCCTCAACCCCGAACACCACGCGGTCGGCGAGCGCTTCGAGCACCTGCGCACTCGGCTGGATGACCCGGTCAGCGTACACCGGTGCTTTCCAGCGGACGTCGAAGCAGACGCCGTAGAAAAGCGACATCCGGCCGGCCCGCGCGAGGATCGGCTCGAGCGCGAAGGCCAGCACGTGGGAACCCCCGGCGATGGGCCGCGACAGGCCGGCCCGGCGGGCGATCTCCGGGTCGGAATGGATCGGGTTCTCCGGATTCTCCGTGTCGCGGGCGGCCATCAGGGCGAGGCTCACGGTGACCGGATAGCCCCCGAGGATCTCACCGGCGGTGAGGCTCGCCAGCCGCTCCCGGCAAGGGTTGTCCCGGGCGGCCGCGGCGTCCGGCGCCGGCGCGGTGAGGTCGTCTGGCGCACGGCCCTCGATCCCGTCGGCCAGGCCTTCCTCGACCTTGTACGCGAGCAGACCGGTGGTGAGGTTGCTGGCCACGCGTTCGCCGGCGGCGTTCCAGGTCTCGCTTGTGGTGGTGCCGTAGCGGCGCCCCTTGTGCACGTGCCGGCCTTCGGACGCGCCGCGCACGATGAAGGCGTCGTCACGGGCCAGCGGGCGGTGAATGGTGTAGCGCTCGCGCACCCAGACGCCGCCGGCCACCCCGCCGCTGCCGCCGGGAATCTGCTGCTCACGCTCCGGATCCCGGGGCTGCCGGGCGAGCAGGAACAGGGTCATGCCGGTGAGCATGTCGGGCGGGACCAGCCCGTCGGCGGCGAGGGCACGCGTCTCGGGCCCCCAGTCGCCCATGCCGGCGGCGGCGCCGTCCAGTTTCTCCGCGGGAATCGGTCCCCGTACGTCCTCGAGCGGACGCGGCCATGGTGCGGTCATTGGCTTTCCCCAAACTGCCTCTGGGATTGTGCCGCGGGCGAGGGGCGGATGCACGAGCGGACAGCGGGCCTGCCAGGGCTCCCGAACGGATTGCCGTGTCTCCGGCCGACCTGGGAGGAGCCGACAACGCGCCACGAGCGCGCGCTCACGAGCTTCTACGAATCATTCCACGAGCCGCCGAGTGCTCGACCCCTCGTTCCGGGACTGAATCCGTGGACCTGTGCGACAATCCCGAGGAGGTAGCGCAGCCGCGCCGTATCAAAGGAGACGAGAGAGATGAACCAGCCAGCCAACCGACCTGATGTGGATGTCGTCATCGCGGGCGCGGGGTTCGCCGGGCTCTACCTGGTGCACCGCCTGCGCGGGCTCGGATTCTCGCTCCGCGTGTTCGAAGGTGCCGACGACATCGGCGGCACCTGGTACTGGAACCGCTATCCCGGCGCGCGCTGCGACATCCAGAGCGTCGACTACTCCTTCAGCTTCGATCCCGCGCTCGAGTCCGAGTGGCAGTGGTCGGAGAAGTACGCCACCCAGCCGGAGATTCTCGCCTACCTGGACTTCGTGGCGCGGCGCTACGACCTGCGGCGCGACATCACCTTCTCGACCCGGGTGGACGCGGCCGCCTGGGACGACGACGCGAAGCTCTGGCGGATCACCACCAGCGACGGTGCGACCACCACGTGCCGGCACTACGTGATGGCGACGGGGTGTCTCTCACAGCCGAAACAGCTCGACATCGAGGGGGTGGAGCGCTTCCGCGGCGAGGTCTACTACACCAGCAGCTGGCCGCACGAGGGCGTGGATTTCTCCGGCAAGCGCGTGGCCGTGATCGGCACCGGCTCCTCCGGCATCCAGTCGATCCCGATCATCGCCCGCCAGTGCGCGGCGCTGACCGTGTTCCAGCGCACGCCGAACTTCTCCATGCCGGCCGGCAACGGGCCGATCCCCGAAGAGAAGCTCGAGGCGATCCGGGGCCGGGAGGCTGAGTTCCGCGAGGCGGCGCGCCGGAGCCAGGCCGGTGTGACCATGCCCATTCCGGAGCGCAGCGTGTTCGACGTGAGCGACGAGGAACGCCAGGCCGTGTTCGAGGCGGCCTGGGCGAAGGGCGAGCTGCTCGCGCCCGCCGCCACCTTCACCGACCTGGCGGTCGACCCGGCGGCGAACGACCTCTGGTGCGAGTTCGTGCGCAACAAGATCCGCGCCATCGTCGACGACCCCGAGACCGCCGAGACCCTGTGCCCGGACGACCATCCGTTCGGCACCAAGCGGCCGTGCCTCGACACCGACTATTACGCGACCTTCAACCTGCCGCACGTGCGGCTCGTCAACCTACGCAAGACGCCGCTCCAGACCATCACCGAGACCGGCATCGACACCACCGCGGAGTCGTTCGAGTTCGATGCGGTGGTGCTGGCCACGGGCTTCGACGCCATGACAGGGGCGCTCACGGCCGTGGACATCACCGGCCGGGACGGCGTCACGCTCGCGGAGAAGTGGCAGCACGGGCCGACCACCTACCTCGGGCTGACGACGGCGGGGTTCCCCAACCTCTTCATGATCACCGGACCCGGCAGCCCGTCCGTGCTTTCGAACATGATGGTCTCCATCGAGCAGCACGTGGACTGGGTGAGCGATGCGATCGCGCACATGCGCGACGAGGGATTCGACACCATCGAGCCGACGCAGACGGCCGAGGACGGCTGGGTTGAGCACGTCAACGACTGCGGCGACATCACCCTGTTCCCCCGCGCCGACTCCTGGTACATGGGCGCCAACGTGCCCGGCAAGCCACGGGTGTTCCTGCCGTACGTGGGCGGGGTCGACCGCTACCGCGAGGCCTGCGACGAGGTGGTCGAGCGCGGCTACCTGGGCTTCGAGCTCCGCGGGCCGGACAAACGGCAGTGCCACGACGGCGTGATCCGCACCCTGCAGCCGGACGTGGTCATGCTGCTGGAGGCGACGGCCGCGCTCGGGCTGCCGCCGCTGGAATCTCTCGCCCCCGACCAGGCGCGCGAGTTCATGGCGGCAGGCAACGCACAGCGGCCGCCGGGCCCCGACGTCGGCGAGATCGTCGACGGCACCCTCCCCGGGCCGGAGGGCGACCTGGCCTATCGTCTGTACCGGCCGCCGACCCCGGGGCCCCACCCGCTGGTGGTGTACTTCCATGGCGGGGGCTGGGTGCTCGGGTCTCACGATTCCGACGATCCGTTCTGTCGCGACCTGTGCCTGCAGTCCGACTGCGTTCTGGTCTCCGTGGATTACCGCCACGCCCCGGAAGCTCCCTTCCCGGCGGCGGTGGAGGATGGCTACGCCGCAGCCCGGTACATTGCCGGGAACCCGGCCGAGTTCGGCGGCACGAGCGGGCCGATCACCGTCTGCGGCTGGAGCGCGGGGGGAAACATCGCGGCGGTGGTCTGCCAGCTCGCCCAGGCGGCCGGAGGGCCGAGCATCGCGGGCCAGGTGCTCGTGAACCCGGTGACCGACTGCGACTTCACGCGCGACTCCTACGCGGCGAACGGCGACGGCTACGTGCTGACGGCGGAGCTGATGCGCTGGTTCTGGAACCACTACGCGCCGCCGGAGCAGCGCCACGATCCCAAGGCTTCGCCCCTGCGCGCCGAGGATCTCTCAGGGCTACCGCCGGCGCTGATCGCGACCTGCGAGTTCGACCCCCTACGCGACGAGGGCGTCGCCTACGCCGAAGCGCTTTCGGCAGCCGGCGTCGAGGTGACTCACCTGCCGTGCCGCGGCCAGATCCACACTTCCCTCACCTCGGTAGGCATGATCCTCTCCGGCGCCGAAGCGCGAGCGGAGATCGCCCGGGCGCTCGGTGAGTTCGCGAGGGCCGCGCGGAGCGAGGGAGCTGAGGCGCAGCGGGTGCCGGCGTCGGGCTGAGCGGTT
>JASFLG010000446.1:0-4172 GCA_050118205.1 Pseudomonadales bacterium | reverse complement strand
GCGAGAATGATCACCGCCGGCATCACACCCTTGACGCCGGAGACCGCCGTCTGGGTGATGTCCGCAAGCGGTATGCCCTGAATGCGCATGACGCAGGCGGCGGCGACGGCAGAGAGCAGAAAGGCCTCCATGGTCAGAGCCGATGACGTCAGCACGAACGACCCCACCCCAACGCCGACCACCAGCAGCACCGGCAGCACGAAGTTCCAGCCGAGGCTCGTGCGCACCCCCGGGTACACTTCGATGTCGGTGAGCTCCTCGCCCATTAGCGGCTGCGCGCCGGGTCGCAGCACCGAGCCCGTATCCATGGTTCTCGTCTCCGCCCGGGCCATGGGTCCGAAGTCCGGCAGCACCCGCGCAGCGATCAGGCCGACCATGGCGACCGCCAGCAGCGCGTAGACGTTGAACGGGATCGAGAAGACGAACACGCGCATGGCTTCCGCCGGATCCGTGATCGGACCCATGCCGATCAGCAGGCCGGCAATGTAGACGGCCCACCCAGTCACCGGAACCAGCACGCTCACCGGCGCTGACGTGGAGTCGGCGATGTAGGCGAGCTTTTCCCGGGAGATGCGGTGTCGGTCGGACAGATCGCGCATGGTGGCGCCTACGAACAGCGGGCTGAAGTAGTCGCTGAAGAACACGAACATGCCCATCACCCAGGCGATCAGCTGTACCCGGACCCGGTTCAGGGACAGGCTCTCCACCCAGCGGCTGAAGTTGGCGATGGCACCCGTGCGCTGAAAGAATGCGATGGTCACGCCGATGAAGAGCTCGAGCAGAAAGATCCAGGAGAAAGCCGTGGTGCCGAGCGCGTTCTTGAGCAGGTTCGGAAACCCCATGAGCCCCTGCCCGGCCACCAGCACACCGGCGAAGCAGGCCGTGGCCAGAGAGAAGATGGTGTTTCGGGTGACAAACGCGAGCACGATGGCGATGGCCGCCGGTATCAGGCTCAGCGCGCCGAGAGAGGTCTGAGCCATCTCCAAACCTATCGCTCCGCCGCGCCCTGGCGTCGCTGCCGGCGCTCGGCGAGCAGGTAGCCGAACCGCCGCAGCGGTTCCGGTGGCAGCCAGCGGGCCGCCCCGAACAGGCCCGGGATGTCCGGCGCTTCGAGCCCGCAGGCCCGCTCCGCCAGCGCCGCACCGAACAGCGATCCCTTGACCACACCGCCGCCATTGCACCCGGCGGATACCCACAAACCGTCGCCCACCGGACCCCAGAGCGGCCCACCGCCGAGTGTGTAGCCTGTCGCGCCCCCCCAGGTGCTCACGAACGGTGGTACCTGGAGATCCGGAAAACGACGCGCCAGATTGTCGCGCAACCCTTCAGCGACCTGGTCGGGGTCCGCCTCCGCCTCGTACCCGTGCAGCGCACGAACCAGCAACCGCCCATCCGCCGTCAGGCGCAGCGTGCTGCCGAGCCGATGCGCAGGCAGGAGCCCCCACTGATCGTCGCTGCCGAGCTGGTTCCGGTCCGCCTCCGCGAGCCGCTCCGTCAGCCCGGCATACGTGTACATCGCTACCACCCGTGAGGCGCGTCGCGACAGATGTTTGGCAAACGCGTTGTTGGCGAGCACCACATGGGCCGCGCGCACGCGATGGCCCCGCGATTCCAGTACCCAGGTGCGGCCTTCCCTGACAAGCCGATCCACGGGCGAGCGTTCCCTGAGCACGACATTCTCCGGTAGCGCGTCCGCCAGCGCCCGGATCAGCGCAGCCGGCTGCGCCAGGTAGCAATCCGGCGAGTAAAGGCCCTCCGAGTAGAAGCGACTTCCGATTCGCGCGGCCAGCCCATCCCGATCCAGCGCCGCGTAGGGCAGACCGGCCGCATCCAGGAACTGCCTGTACCGGGCAAGGGCCGCCTCGCCGACGGGGCCCGCCGCTGCCCGATAGGTGCCGCGGCGGGACAGCCCGTCCGGCCCCAGACGCGATCCGACCAGCGACAGCATCGTCTCCATGGTCTGCCGGATGAGGGCATTGGCACTGCGCATCCGCCCGACCGCGGCCGGGTCCGCATCTTCGGCCAGCGCCACTTCCAGCAGAAAGCCCGAGTTGCGGCCCGGGTTGCCTTCGCCGACGGTCAACGCTTCCAGAACCAGCACCCGGTCCTCGCTCCGGCATTCGCCCCAGCGCCGGGCGGCAGCGAGTCCCGTGTAGCCCGCACCGACCACGGCGAGATCGCAGCGCACGTCCGCATCGAGCGGCGTGCCGGCACGCGCCGGCAGCAGCGCGTTCCACCCACACGGGGTGCCGTAGGCGGCCATCGGCCGGTGGGGATCCGACGCGGGTGTAGCAGTGGCTCTCATCGCGCTAGCCTACCAGAGGACCGCCCCGGTACATGTCCCCGGCAAACGCCCGCCGGTCCGACCGTGCATTGGCGACGCGCGCTCCCGCGGCTAGACTCCGCACGACGCATTGCCAACGGGAGAATGTGCGTTGTTCCGTCTACCTTGCCGAGCGCCCGCCGCCGGACTCGCCCTCATCCTCAGCCTGCTCTCGCCACCCGGTCATGCCGTCTGGCAATGGCTGCGCGGTGCCGCGATCACCGACTTCAAGGATTCAGACTGGGCCCTGCTGCAGGAAACGGCCCGAACCGTGCTGAACGACAAGCCCGACCGCGAGCAGGTGAACTGGTCCAATCCCGAGACGGGCAACCGCGGATCGATCCTCGCCCTGGCCACCTTCCAGCATAGCGGCCAGAAGTGCCGGCGGGTCGCCATGCGCAACATCACCCACCGCGGGCGCGAAGACCGGGGCGCCTACAGCCTCTGCCAGCAGGCGGACGGTACCTGGCAGTTCGTCCCGGAAAGCGTCCTGCTGGCCACGGATGACACGACAGCGGAAGCTGCCCCGGCGCCAGCCTCCGACGATGCCGAGGCCCCGCCCACGGATGCTGGTCCGACGCCGCCTCCGGAAGATCCCGCGGCCCCATCGCCCTGACCCGGTCCGGTCAACTCCCGCGCTCCCGCCTCGAATCAGGAGAATCTCCATGCGCTCCAAAGCCGACCGGCCACGCCGGGGTCACGCGCCTTCGTCCCTCGCATCCGGTGGGCTCGCCGTCATGCTGCCCGTCCTGCTCCTGATCGGCGCCAGAACGCACGCCGACGATCGCGCGGACTGCTACCTGGACCTGATCCAGCGGGCGCCGGAAACCATGACGCTCGGCGAGTTGCGCACCCAATGCGCGGCAGTCGGCGGAAACGGGGCGAATCCTGCGGACCCGGGATCCGCGGCGGCGGATGCGGATACCGTCGTCATCGACACCACGATCTCCAAGGACAAGACGCTGCCCGCAGAGGAGGGCGCCTCCTTCACCAAGCAGATCGCTGCCGAGCGCCAGAGCCTGGACCGGAGCTACAGCCTGACCCCGCACCTGCCCAACTATCTGCTGGCCTACAGCCTGCGCAACGATCCCAACCGGTCGGATCTCCAGGGCACCAACGGTGGACTCCAGGATCAGGAGGCGGTGCTGCAGGTGAGCGTCAAGTTCCCCCTCTGGCGGCGCATGCTCGGCACCGAGAACGACCTGATGTTCTCCTACACCAGCCAGTCCTGGTTCCAGGCCTACAACAGCGCTCTCTCCAAGCCGTTCCGGGAGACCAACTACCAGCCCGAGATCTTCTGGCGCCACTACAGCGGGCCACACCTGCCGCTCGGCATCCACATTGCCGGCTGGGACCTCGGTTACGACCATCAGTCGAACGGCCGCAGCGAGCCGCTGTCGCGCAGCTGGGACCGGATCCTCACCCGGATTCCCGTGGACCTGCCGCACAGCGTGTCCCTGGAGGTCCGTGCCTGGTATCGGATCCCGGAGAGCGACAATTCCGACGACAACCCCGACATCGAGCGTTATCTGGGCTACGGCGACATCCGCACCATCTGGACCCCGAACCGCAACACGTTCACCGCGCTGTATCGTCCCGCCCCGGAAGGCCCGAGCTTCGAGGCAACCTGGAGCTATCCCATCACCAAGCACCTGCGCCTGTACACCCAGTACTACAACGGCTACGGAGAAAGCCTCATCGACTACGACCAGAAGGTGCAGCGTATCGGCATCGGCTTCACTATCAACGACTATCTGCAGGTGCGCTGATCGTCGGGCAATGGCACTCCGGCACCGCGGTTTCGCGTGATAGTGAAGGCTTACTCACGCTTACAGGCATAGCAGGCGCT
>JASFLG010000445.1:0-4173 GCA_050118205.1 Pseudomonadales bacterium | reverse complement strand
TTGGCAGAACGGTTGGCTCGCCATTTCCGATGCCTCTAGCTGGCTCGCCAACGAGCGGGTTCTGGAAGCCGCTCCGCGCAAAGCCGAGGCGATTGAGATCCTCAAGGAATACGGAGACTACGGGTACCTGAGCGCTCGCGGAAACATCACCATTCTGAACAATGGCATCGAATTTGCGGCCACATACCTGGTGATGCTGGTTTCGTTGCTTTTCACGGGTGGCGGTCGCTTTACCAGCGCCGATTACCTGATCGCTCGCCTGGTGACACGGCCACCATCTGGACCGCGAGCCGAAATCCATGCTGCTGGCTGACCAGGTCGACCGCACCATCAAGGATGCCTGACCAATTGAAAGGCTTGGAGTCGCGACCTGCAGTCCGGAGTGAAGTCCTCTCGAGCAGGCTGCGTCAGTCCGTCGCCTGCCTGAAGATGGTGAGACCTCCAGAACCATCCGCGACGTAGACCCGCCCATGAGACAGGGCCGTGCCGGTGGCTTCACCGACGGTATTCTGGTACTGAAGCAGAATGGGATTTGCCGCATCGCTCCAGTCGATCTTCGCCGCGCCACCATCACCGTAGGCGATGTAGAAGAGGATTTGCGCCTGCGCCGCCACATAATCCCCAGCATCGTCATGATGCGGCAGGTTCTCACGGTAGTACTGCTGCACCATGTACAGCGACTCCGCCTCCGAATCTTCCAGACCGGGCTCATCGGTGAGCACGTACTGGCTCAGGGCTTCCGGACGGTAGTCGTTGGCTTCGTGAGGCCCCCAGATCTTGCGCGGATCCACGCCTTCCGGCAGGGGCGCCAGCAAATCGGCGATGCTGTAGGCAAGCACCCCGAAGTCGCCGTAAGTGAAGTAGACCTTGTCGTCCACCACATCCACATCGACGCTGCGCGAGCTGGCTTTGCCGACGTGCACCGTGCCGTCTTCCTCCTCCTCGAGCTTGATGGGCTCGAAGAGCTTGATGAGCACCATGCCGGCCGCATCACCATTGTGCAGCGTCTCGGTCATGTCCACCACGCCGACGCCGGAATGTCCGGCCGCGACGAAGGCGTAGACCCGACCCGTATGGCGGTCCGTCCAGAGCTCCACACCGCTCGCCCGGCCCAACCCGGGTTCGCCGGAGGCAGCCCCCAGATTGGCCACCACATGATCTCCCACCGTGGGGTCCGCGCTCGGGTCATAGACCGTCAGGCCGTTGCTGCCATCCGCGACCACCGCGTAGTCATCATAGAAGTCCACATCGTAAGAATGATCCTGACGGCGCAGGCCGAAGTAGTTGATCGCCGCTGTATTGTGCTCATAGAAGTCGTCCGGTTGTGGCGTGAGCAGCAGCGGCGCGCCCACGGTACCCAGACCCGCGTCCACACCCGTGATGTCCACCCGGCGCAGGCCCAGGCTCTGGGAGAGCACGAGAGCATTGTCACCATCCGGATGGATCACCACGCTGTAGGCGTGAGGGGTCGGATAGACGGTGGTGCCACCTGCATCCACCGGATACTCGTCCATCAGCGTGTTGGCGATCAGATGCGGATCGTCGCGGGCCGACGCCTACACCTTCTTTACCGAGCGCTGATGCCCGGCACCTGACGAATCGTCGCGTGAGGGCTCCGGGGCAAAGCTCAGCACAACGTCGTCCGGCGCGAGCCGGGGCGGCTCCGAGCCGGTCAGCCAGAGCAGGCGGTCGCCGCGTCGGGCGAGCATCAGCCTGGCCTCCTCGGGTGTATCGCTGCGCAGATCGGATTCGTCGTAGTCCTCGCTGAGCGTCGTCTTGCGAAAGCCCCATCCCTCCGCCAGCCGGCGATTCAGGCCGCCATAATCGTCGAGATCGCTCAACAGCGGCCGCCCGCCCAGCGTCACCGCCAGGCCGTGTGGATCCTCCGACGAGCTCGGCCTCGCAATCTGGAACACATTGCCCCGGCCGAACTCGGGTCCGAAATCCGTGCAGACGAGCGCGTTGTAGTCGTCGTTGTCCGTAGCGGCAATCAGATACTCGAAGCGGTTGAGGTCCAGTTGATGCTCCGCCTGCTCCGAGAGAATCTCGCCGTACAGCACGTCTATGCCCTGATAGCGGGCGTCCCGCAGGTGGCTCCAGTTGCGATCGATGATCTGCACCGGAAGCTCCATCTCCGTCAGCTTCTTCGCCAGTGCCGTAGACCACGGCGAGCCACCGACGATGAGCACGCCGTCAGGCCCCGCGGCGCCGAGCCCCAGAATCTTCGCCAGCGGATTCAGGGTAAAGCCGTGAAGCATCACGGTAATGACCACCACGGCGAATGTGAGTGCCACCAGCCTGTCCGCGTCGGCAAGGCCGTGCTCGGCCAGCGCCACCGCGAACAACCCGGACACCGCTACCGCGACCACGCCCCGGGGCGCGATCCAGGCCGCGAGCAGGCGCTCCCTGAAGGAGACCTCCGTCCTCAGTGTGGAGACGAGGACGGCCACGGGTCGAACCACGAAGAGCAGTATGAGCACGAAAAGCGCGTCTCTCGGCGTCAGTGCCTCCAGGGTGTCCAGTTCCAGGCTGGCGGTCAGCAGCACGAAGACCCCGGAAACCAAAAGCACGGTGATGATTTCCTTGAAGCGACGCAGCTCGCTGAGGCTCGCGATCCGGGAGTTGCCCAGGGTGATGCCCATCACGGTGACCGTGAGCAGTCCGCTCTCTTCCAGAATCAGACCGGACAACGCATAGGTCACCAGCACCGCGGTGACCACCACCGGCGCCTTTAGGAACTCGGGTACCTTACCGCGGATGAAGGCGAGGACGAGCAGGCGGCCGAGCAACCAGCCGCCGATCACGGCCCAGGCGATCGCGCCGCCCACGCGGCTCAGGAGCTCCCCAGCTGAAAGCTCCGTGTTGAGGACCAGCACGGCCTCGAACACCAGCACGGCCAGGAGCGCCCCGAGCGGATCGACCAGGATGGCTTCCCAGCGCAGCAGCGACGCGACCCGCGGCTTCAACCGGGCATGGCGCAGCAGCGGGATGACCACAGTGGGTCCGGTAACCACCAGGATCGCTCCCAGCACCAGGGCGCTCGGCCAGGACAACCCAGCTACGTAGTGCGCGGCGCACGCGCCGCCGGCGAAGGCGATCGCGGCGCCAAGGCTCACGATGCGCTGTACCGCTTTTGGGGACTCCCGCAGCTCGGTCAGGCTGAGCGACAGCCCGCCCTCGAAGAGGATCAGCGCCACGGCGAGCGCCACCAGCGGCCGCAGCAGCTCACCGAAATCGGCTGCCGGGTCCAGCCAGCCGGCCACCGGCCCGGCAAGGAACCCCGCGCCCAGCAGCAGCACGATGGCCGGTAGACGGGCGCGCCACGCCAGCCACTGCGCCGCTGCCCCCAGCGCGCCCACCAGCGCCAGCTTGCCGATCAGAAGTTCCATGGGTTATCCGTTCCGACTGACCACCGTGCGCAGTAACCGTCGAATGTCATCACCCCGGACGGTCAAGTTCTGATAGACGACGTCTCGCTGTGGCTACCACATCGATTCCTCGTTCCCAGGGGCGTTCGCAGTTCACCCACACGTGTTCGCTTGGGGTCACTCCGGGATCGTCGTCCAACGAACCGGCCCAGTTTTCAGCTAGCGCCTCGCATCCGTATTTCACCGCCCCACACAGACATGAACCTTTCATCATGATCAGGGTAGCCTCAACAGCAGGTGTTTCCCGGCGTCGATGAATCCGTGGCGCAGGTAAACGGGGTATCCGAGCTCGCTGGGGCGATTCACCTGCATCTCGTAACACCCCTGCTCGGTCGCTCGGACTATGGCCGCTTCGATCAGCCGCCGTCCGACTCCCTTACCCCGGCTGTTCGGACTGACGATGAATTCCTCGATGCAGGTGTACCGTCCTGCGCAATGCACCGCCATCGGATAGGACAGGCTGCAGATACCCAGAAGCAGATCACCCTGTACCGCGAGAAGAATCGTTCCCTTTGCCTCGTCGGCAACGATCTGCCGGAATGCTTCTCTGCCGCTCTCCCAGTCGAACGGCCGCGCTGCCGGGATGTCCTCCGCCGGAAACTGTCTCAGCAGCTCGAAGACCCGTGCTTCGTCATCTTCGGTGGCCGGACGAATCTTCAGAGTCTCCATGTGACTCCTCGTGGTGGTGTCGATGGCGCCTCATGCTATCGCCTTTCGATCGTCTGACTGAACCCTGGTCCCCGAC
>JASFLG010000444.1:0-4191 GCA_050118205.1 Pseudomonadales bacterium | reverse complement strand
GAGCGGCCCGAACACGGCTCGTCGGACCGGCTCCGGCAGCGGCGCGCGCAGACGCTCCTCCATGCGAAACAGGCTGTAGCGGCGGTAGCCGAGAAAGTTCTCGTCCCCGCCGTCGCCGGAAAGCGCCACGGTGACGTGCTTGCGCGCGAGCTGACAGACCCGATAGGTCGGTATGGCGGAGCTGTCCGCAAAAGGTTCGTCATACACGCTGCCCAGCGTATCGAGGAGCTCGTAGTCCGATGCCTCGACCCGTTCCCAGCGATGATCCGTGCATTTGGCCTTGGCGACCTGAAGCGCATAGCGGGACTCATCGAAGCGCGCCTCGTCGAACCCGATCGAGCAGGTGAGCAGGTGGTCGACACCGATGTCGCGCATCATTGCAACGACGGCGCTGGAGTCGATGCCTCCGGACAGGAAGGCGCCGAGGGGCACGTCCGCGACGAGCCGTCGCTGCACCGCAGCTTTCAGATCTGCTGCGATTCCAGCGTAGTCTTCGCGACCCTCACTTGTCGCCGGCAGATCCAGCGGCACGTCCCAGTAGCTGGATGGGAGGACGTTGTCGGAACCATGCCGGACCAGCAGGCGATGCCCGGGCTCGAGCTTTTTCACGGAAGCGAAAATGGTTTTCGGATCCGGGATGTAGCCGAATGCGAAGTAATCCTCGACCGCGCTGTGGTCGATGCTGCGATCGAGCTCGGGTAGCGTCATGATCGCTTTGAGCTCGGAAGCGAACGCGAACCGCCCGGATCCGAGCTGAGCGTAATACAGGGGCTTGATGCCGAGCCGGTCCCGCGCCAGGAACAGGCAGCGGCGGTTGGCGTCCCAGACGGCGAATGCGAACATGCCGTTGAACCGGTCGACGCACGCCTCGCCCCACTCCTCCCAGGCATGCACGATGACCTCGGTGTCGCATCGGGTCCTGAACGTGTGCCCCCTGCGCTCGAGCTCGTTGGTCAGGGATTTGAAGTTGTAGATTTCACCGTTGTAGGTCACGACGACGCTGCCGTCTTCGTTGTAGAGCGGCTGCTTGCCACTCTCCAGGTCGATGATCGACAGACGGCGGTGGCCCAGACCGACACCTTCGGCGAAATGGAATCCATCCCCATCCGGACCCCGATGAGCGAGCGATGCGTTCATTCGACGCACCCACGCTTCCGGTACCGGTTGCCGAGACGAGAGATTCACGATGCCCGTAACACCACACATCGATCAGGCCTTTGCTCCGTGGAGCTCACCGTAGAGACTGCTGTATGCGTCGACCATCCCGCGCAGGGAAAACCGCTCCTCCGCCCGCCGCCTGGCTGCCCTGCCGTGCTCTGCGCGCAGCTCAGGGCTCTTCACGTAACATTCGAGGGCCCCTGCCAGCGCCTCGGCGGATTCCGGCGGCACCAGGAACCCGGTAACGCCTTCGTCGACCAGCTCCGGATTGCCGCCGGTCCGTGTTGCCACCACGGGGAGACCGGCGGACATGGCCTCCAGAATCGTATTGGAGATGCCTTCCCGCCTGGATCCCAGCACGAACACGTCGAACCTGCGCAGCCAGCCCGGCACATCGTCCTGGGCCGCGACGAGGTCCACACTGTTGCTGAGCCCGAGCGCGTTCACTCTCTGTGCCACGGCGCCATGCATCGGACCGTCACCAACGAAAGTCAGCCGCACACCCTGCCCGCCCGGCAGGCGCTGACGGAGGTGGTAGAACGCTTCCAGCGTGTTCAGCGGGTCTTTGATCTCGCTCAGCCGGGATACGGTACCAATCGTCAGATTGTGCTGTGCTGCCTGAAAATCCCTGTCCTGCACCGGTCTTATGCGCTCGAGATCCACCCCGTTGCAGATGCGAACGACTTTTTTCGAGTTGATGCCGACATTCTCTCTCAGCCAGATCTCCAGTTCCGAGGACAACACCACGTATCTGTCGATAATCGGGCTGAGCGCGCGCCTCAGCATTCGATATCTCGGGTTCGTGCCGTCCGGGTCATAGGTATCCCATCCGTGCTCGCCGTGTATCCGGACCGGCACCCGGGCAAACAGCGCGGGAACCTGACACTCGATGGTCCCGATGTTCCTGGTGTGAACGATGTCGGGTCGCAGGCGTCGAAACAGCCGATACAGACGATACAGCGCGGCGGGATCCTGCCCGGGTTTCTTTCCGAGCGACCAGCATCGGACATCTTCCCGCTCAATTCGATCTGCGAATGTTGAGCAATCTGTGAGGGCGATCACCGCGTGGCGCACCTGATCCGCCGGCATCCGATTGATCAGATTGACGATGCCGTTTTCCAGTCCACCCACGTCGAATCTGTGCACGACATGGGCGATCAGTGGCCTGGGATCCGCACCGTTCATTTCAGTGCGCCTGCTGATCGAGCACCCACTGCCGGATCTGAGGCGCCATCCGGCCAACCAGGGCGCGCGCCGCATCGGGCGCCGCGCCGGAAGTGGACAGCACGGCCACGGTCGCGTCGTGCCGGACCAGGCCGACGGCCTCGATCATCTGCACGGCCTTGACCATCACCGGGCTGGCGAAGGTGTGGCGGCCGACGCCGTACCATGTCCATACCAGCATCGGAGACACACCCGGACGGTGGTGCTCATTGACCCGGAAGTCGTCTCCCAGATCGATCTCGGTCCGCGAGTACTTGATGATCTTGGGCGTGAGCACGTTCAGATCGCTGACTGCTTCCTCACCCTGCACCGGGGTCAGATACTGTCCGAGGGTGAGCCGGAAGTGCGTTCCGTTGCAGTCGTAGCCCGCCTCCACCAGTTGATCCGCGCCCGTGAGTGTCGGGGTCCAGCCGGCGTCGGGCTCCTCTCGCTGGCATCCCGCCGGTATCGGCGGCGCTCCGCTGAGCGGCACGCCTGCGGCTGTCGACTGCACTCCTGACAGCAACCACGGACCGGATGCGAGGACACCCAGTGTGAGCAGGCAGAATCCGGCCGCGCGCAAGCCCACCTCAGTGCTCCCGACCGGCAGCATGCCGTCCCGCCCACAACATGGCGAACAACGTCAAGCCGAAGAGAATCCAGCCAAACGTGATGTGGTCGGAGCCTCCCAGATACTTCATGTTCGAAGCGGAGGCGATTGCCATGATAAGAAAGGCTCTGACCCCGTTCTCCACGACCAGGACACCCGTCATCGCCAGCACGAAGAGAATGCGGTTGACGACCTTCCGGAATGTCAGGTACGCGAAGAGGGTGCCGATGATCACGCCTGTGGAGAGCTGCGAGAAGCCGGCACAGACATCGGCTATCTCGAAGGTCCCACCCGGCAACACCATGACACTTCCGTGCCGGTAGAGGGGCAGATCGACGGCGCGCGCCAGTCCCTCGGCTATGTCGGCAGTCGACGCCATGAGCGCGGGGATCAACGAGTCCCCAACGGGGAATGCCAGCAGAAGAAAGAAGAAAGGGAACGTCATGGCTCTGAATGACTGCCAGCCAACGACTGCCAGCGTAGCCGCTCCAAACGACAGCAGCAGCGTGAGATGCTCCAGTGAACCGACCAGTGAGATGCGAGCGACGATCCAGCCCCACACGCACAACGAGAGCAGCAGGACCCCCCACCAGCTTCCAGGGTTAGTGTCCTCCGGGTACTGATCCCTGTTGCGCCAGAGGAGCCACGCGGCGGCTCCAGCCACCAGAAACCCGTGCCGGTGATTCTGTGTACTCCAGACTGAAACGAGGGACACCAGGCTGGACCAGTAGACGACGGCAACCGATGCGCAGGCAAGGACGGTCAGGACCAGCGTCTGCCGGCTCCGGAGAGGTCGCGGGAGCCGACTAGGCCGCACCGGAATGCGCTCGATGCCGGTGGTTTCCAGACTCAGATCCCGGACCGACGACGTGCTGTCGCGCATCTGGCTCACGCCAAGCGGTTGACTAGACAAAGCCGCGCAACGCCGTGGACAGTGGCTCGGCAAGGACGATGGCGCACAGCGTCGCGATTCCCAGCGCGCCGACACCGACGAAGAACCCCCAGTTTGATCTGACGATGCCTTGATTCGCGTCGGTCAGCGAAACCGATCCCAGCAGCGGAAGATCGAAATGTCGTACGAGCTCGGAAGTGGTATGGAACACGGGAAAGAAGAGATGAATGAGAACCGCAAGACCCATGGCCACACCGATTCCGAACGCTGCGCTCATCACGCCGAGCAGCGTGCGATCGGGTCCCGCCGGCCGGGTGGCCGCGAACGG
>JASFLG010000443.1:0-4193 GCA_050118205.1 Pseudomonadales bacterium | reverse complement strand
GATACCCGGGCCGGGCTCCACACCCCGGAAGTTACCCAGAATCGCAAACACTGCGTCCACCGGCGCCCCGATGCGCTCCACCACCTTGGCCTGTGCCATGTCTCTTCCCCTTCTCTGTACGGATGTGCGAAATGTGAGGACCCAAAGACTAGACGATCCGGGCGCGGCAGCACCACCTCCGGACAACGACCCGGCATGGAGCGGCGTGGGCCACTGTGTGATGATGCCGGTCAGACACATCGAGGGGAGGAACGGCTCATGAAGCTCGGCACAGGCATCGGAGGCTGGCCTGACGCCGCCGGCGAGCAGGCGATCAAGGCGGAAGCGGACGGCTATGATCAGGTCAGCTGCGGCGAACTCGCGCACGACTCCATTCTCACCATGGCGTTGGCCGCGAGCCGCACCGAGCGGATCGGCCTGCAGACGTCCGTGACCATCGCTTTCCCGCGCAGCCCCATGGTGCTGGCCATGGAAGCGTGGGACATCCAGCGCCTGTCCCGCGGACGGTTCAGCATCGGCCTCGGATCTCAGGTGAAGGGCCACAACGAAAGGCGCTTTGGCGGCACCTGGAGCGCGGCGGCACCGCGAATGAAGGAATACATCCAGATGATGAAGGCCGTCTGGGACAGCTGGCAGGAAGGCAAGCCGGCAGACTTCATCGGCAAGCAGTACCGTTACACCCTCATGACGCCGAATTTCAATCCGGGGCCCATCGACTTTCCCAAGCCGAAAATCTTCCTCGCCGTGGTCGGACCCGCCATGGCCCGCGTCGCCGGCGAGGTCGCCGACGGCATCCTTCCGCACGGAGGCATCATGACCGACCGCTACATGCGCGAGGTGCTGCTGCCGAACGTGAGGATCGGTCTCCAACGGTCAGGACGCACCTGGAAGGACATCGAGATCGCCGCCAGCGGCTACCTGGCGCTCGGCGAAAATGACGAGGAGATCAGCCGGAGCCTCGACCGTTTCCGGCAGCCCCTGTCTTTCTATGGTTCCACGCGCAGCTATCACCACGTGCTGCGGATGCACGACCTGGAGGACCTGGGACTGCGCCTGCACAAGCTGTCGCTGGACGGCCGCTGGCAGGAGATGCGCGACATCATCACCGAGGACGACCTCCTGAAGCTGGCCGAGACCTGCACCTGGGACGACTACCCGGCGTTCGTGGCGAACAACCGCGAGTACGCCTCCCAGATGGGGTTCGCCATGCCGACCGAAACGGACGCGCAGAAGGAACGCGCCGGAGCGCTGATGCGGGCGCTGCAGAAGGTCGAGACGCCGGGCGTGCCGAAGGGCCTCGAGCTCTGAACCGGATCCGCGGTCGAAAAGCCGGTCGGGGCCCTCATCAAGCTGGGCCCATGCCACAGAGCTCCGCATAAGGTTTCGGCACGGGGCCACGCGCCATGAGCAGGCGCGCCTCGGTGAGCATCTCCAGGCCGGACTCGTCACCCTGCTCGTAGCGCGCCTTGCCCAGCAGGCACCGGGCGACCCCCGCAAGATGGGACTGCGGAAGCGCCCGCTCGAGACGCTCGAGCGCATCGGACGCACTCTGCTCAGCCTCCGGCGCACGGTGCTGCGCCAGTTGAATGTACGCTTCGGAGAGCAGCGGCAGCGCCGTCTGGTAGTGCGACGCATCGAAAACCTGCGCATAAACGTCGAATGCCTTCCCGTGCAGTGCCAGCGCTTCGTCGTAGCGGCCCTGCCGGGCGATCACGGTCGCCAGGTTCTGGTAGCTGTCCCCTACTGCCCGGCTCACCGGGCCGTACACGTCGAGATTGGCCTCGAGCACCGTCCGCTGGATCGTCTCCGCTTCGTCGTAACGCTCCCAGGCCGAGTAGAGAATGGCCAGGTTGTTGCGAGCGTTGAGCACGCTCGGATCCCTTGCACCGAGCTTCTCCTGGAGACGCGGTATGGCGTCGAGATAGCGCGTCTCGGCCTCCTGGTACTCACCGAGCGAGGTGAGGGTGGCAGCCGCCTGGATCCGGGCCACCAGTCCGGAGACCGTGTCCTCTCCGAGAGCGGTCAGGGCCAGCGACTCGGCGCTGCGAACCGCATCCAGTGTCGCGCCTTCCGTGGCAGCGCTGTCCATGATCGCACGCAGCTTGTCCGCGTCGACCGAATCGGTGCCGGGCTCTGCAAGCAGATCGTCGATCGCATCGGAAAGTAGCGTCGCCGCCGCTTCGTCCTCGCCGACGTCAGCGGCCTGCAGGCCGGCTGCGTGCTCCGCGAGGCCGAGCTCGCGCCCCGGATCCGACAGCGACTGCGCGATCTCGAGCTGCCGCCGGGTCAGCTCCGCCGCACGGTCCATGTGTCCGGATTCCCGGTTCAGCCGTGCCAGCACCCGCATGCTCTCGAGTGCCTCGGACGAATCCGATCCGTACAGCCCTTCCTCCAGCTGCAGTGCCTGCTCGCGGAGCTCGATCGCCGGCGCGAACTGATCGAGCCCTTCGTAAACAGAAGAGATCGCGCGGGAGAGAGAGGCCTGCAGCGCCGGCTGGCCGGACAGCTCCGGCAGGATTCTGGCGCGACCGATATCCAGCGCCTCCACCACCGTGATGGAGCGACCGCGCTCCGGATCCGCCGGCGCCCGGGGGTCCGGGCTCCGGAACAGATTGATCATGAAGTCCTGAGTCTTCTGGGCGATGGTCCGCTCCCTGGCAACCTGCTGCGAGTACAGGGTGATCGTCACCACATACGCTGCGATGGTGACGACGAAGGTCCCCACGACCGGGAGCAGCCACGGTCGCCGCCTGATGAGCTTGGAGGCCCGATAGCCCCAGGAGTCCGGCCGCGCGAGGACCGGCCGTTCCGCCAGATAGCGATCGATGTCGGCGCCCAACTCCGCAACGGAGGCGTAACGCTCGGCGACGTGCTCGCGCGTCGCCTTCTGGATGATGGCAAGCAGATCGCGGTCCGTGATGCCGGTGGTGTCCGGGGTCGGGGCTTCGTCCGGGCGCATCTGCGGGGCACGGCCGGTGAGCACCTCGGCCATCAGCAGACCGAGCTGATACACGTCCGAGCCGGTGGTCACGGGGGCGCCGGCGACCTGCTCCGGGCTGCCATAGGCCGGGGTAAGGACGGAAATGCCGGTGCGGGTCAGGCGGGCGGCCAGCGCCGATTGCGTCGGATCGAGGATCCTGGCGATACCGAAGTCGAGCAGACGCACGGCGCCCTCGCTCGTGACCATGACGTTGGACGGCTTGACGTCACGGTGCACCACCAGGTGCTGGTGCGCATGCTGCAGCGCCTCGGCGACCTCGCGCAGCAGCGAGAGACGACCGCGCGAGCCCAGCTCTTTCTCACGGACATAGTCCGTGATGCTGGTGCCGTCCACGAACTCGAGCACCAGATACGGCCGCCCGTCCGGCAACGTGCCGCCGTCCAGTATTCCGGCTATGCCGGGGTGGTTGAGTGTGGCCAGTATCTCGCGCTCGGCACGGAAACGTGCGATGAGGTCGTCCGTGTCGAGACCGCGTCTCAGCACCTTGAACGCGGCGCGCTGGTTGAACTCGCCGTCCTCACGCCGGGCCAGATAGACGGTGGCGAGCCCACCGCGACCCACCTGCGCCTCGAGACGCCAGACGCCGAACAGCTGACCGGACAGATCTTCCTCGTCGCCCTCGTGGTCTCTGCCGGCGACCGCGCGCCAGTAATCGTTACGAAACGCCTCGAGGCCGGTGTCCACGCCCGACAGAGGCCGCCCGGCTGCTTCCAGCAGGCCCTCCACCTCACGGCGCAGCTCGGCGTCCCCGGCGCACAGCACATCGAGTCGCTCGCTGCGCCGCTCCGCGGGGACATCCAGCACCTCGCTGAAGATCGCGTCGACCTCTCTTCTGTCCAAGCGATCCCTCCCGCAGACGCCGTCCCGGCGGATCCGCCGAGGATACCCCAGCACCGGGGTCAAACCCACGTCGATCCCGCCAATCGTCTTTCTTTTACCGAGGATGGCGGGTTCACCCCGCGATCTGCGCTTTCTGAGACGACCCACAACCAGTTCTCAAGGAGCAATTGCCATGAACCGTCTCATCACCGCTACCATTCTCGCGACGTTCGCGCTCGTCACCAGCACGAGCGCGGGTGCCGCGGAGCTGCAACGCGCACCGATCCCGTCGTCCCTCGACAAGCCGAGCTATACCGTCAGCGCGAAGCCGATACCGAAACGCCTGGAGACCCGCCAGTTCTTCGAGCACACC
>JASFLG010000442.1:0-4205 GCA_050118205.1 Pseudomonadales bacterium | reverse complement strand
ACCAATCGTGTTGACCGCGATCTCGCGCCCGACCGCAACGCCTGCCTTGCACAGCTCGATCGTCCCGGGCGCAGCGAGGGTAAGCAGACCGCGGCCGTTGTAGGACAGGGTGCCGATGCCGTTCAGCCCACCCAGCGCATCCATGGTGGCCCCGTCTGCCACGTCGAATTGGCGCAGCATCACCGTGGGGTCGTTCGGACACCCACCGGGCGTGCCGACGACGACACAGTAGCCGTTGCCCCATTCGTTCGCGCCATCCGGATTCATCGACTGGATGCTGACCAGACCACCACGATTGACGGCCTCGCTGCGTGCCAGGTTCACTGCCGAGATGAAGTCGTTCACCCGGGAGGTCATGGTGCGCTGCTCGATGAACGTGTTGAACGCCGGCAGGGCCATGCCGAGCAGCACGGCCGCGATCGCCATCGCGATCAGCAGCTCGAGCACCGTGAATCCGTCGAGGAATCGCTTATTAGAAATCTTACTTAACAAACTCTTCAACTACTGACTGGAATGCCAGCGAAGAGTTTAGGAGGCGGGTTGCGGAAGAAAACGCCCAGCCGATGAGTGGGCGCGTTTTCCCGGATGAGCGGTCAAAGTCCTCCCCGGCGGGCTATCAGCTCTCCTCCCAGTCCATCTCGGCAGGATCCGCGATCGCGCCATCCCCGTTCTCGTCCCAGCCGCGCCGGCCATTGGAGTCGTAGGACAGCTGGCGATTCTGATCGGTGTTGTTCTGAGGTACTGCGGTCAGCGTGAACCCTGCGGCCGTGCCGTTCACATTGATCACGTAACGGTTGGCCGCCGTGGATTTTGGCGTGCAGACGCTGGGATCTATCGCGCCGGCATCGGCGCCGCCCACGGCTGCCCCCAGATAGTCGAAAGTGACGCTGGCGCGCCGTTCGAGCGCCTGGGCGCACTCCATGAGGTCCGCCATGGCCTCCGAACGATAGGTGCGTTCGGAGTAGCGCGTGTAGATCGGTATGGCGATGGCCGCGAGCACCGCCAGAATGGCAATCGCCACCATGAGCTCAATGAGCGTAAATCCCTTTCTCAGCTTCAGCATGTCCGCGACCTTCCACCTACCTGTGTGCCTGCAAAGTGCCAGTTTCCTGCACATGTTTTCCCGATCGTTGACCACCCGCTCGTAGCTCGCGCTCCGTCAGGGCGCTCGCACATCGATGATGGACACATCGAAAAGAATGCGACGACCGGCCAATGGGTGATTGAAGTCCACTTCCACGTGCTCTTCCATGACCCTGCGCACAACTCCCGGCAGTTCTCCGCCCGGTCCGTTGAACGAGACGATCAGGCCCTCCTCCAGCGACAGCTCGCTGCTGAAGCGGTCTCGTCGAAAAATCTGTACATTTTCCTGCCTGCGTGGTCCGAACGCGTGCTCCGGCTCCAGCAGAACCTGTGCGTCGTCGCCCGAGCACATGCCGATCAGCACGGCCTCGAAGCCCGGCAGCAGATTGCCGTCGCCCACGGTGAGCATGGCCGGATCGCCGCGCCGGGTGGTATCCACCTCCTCCCCCGACTCGAGGTGCAGGGCGAAGTGCAGGCGCACACGATCGCCCGGCGCAATCGGTCGGCCGCTGCCGCCGTGGATCAGTCCGGTCACTTGGATTCGCCCGCCGATTCACCCGAGGGGCGGCCGCTCCGACGTTCGCGGAGAAAGACGGAGGCAAGCGCCAGGATCCAGAGGGCGGCCCCGATGGAGAGACACATGTCCGCCACGTTGAAGGCCGGAAAGTACCACTGCCGATAGTGCACGAGGATGAAGTCCACCACGTAGCCGTGCACGAGCCGGTCGACGGCGTTTCCCACGGCGCCACCGAGGATCAGACCGTAAACGAGCCCCATGAGCCGGTCGGCGGGGGACAGGCGCCTGAGCTCGTAGATGATGAACAGCGCAAAGCACACCGCCAGGCCCACGAAGAACCAGCGTTGCCAGCCACCGCTGCCGGCCAGCATGGAAAACGCGGCCCCGTCGTTGTGCCAGCGTACCCAGCTGAAAACCGGGAGCACGTCGACCCGCGCCCCCTCGGGGAGCGTCGCGGCCACATACCATTTGCTGAGCTGATCCAGACCGACGGCGATCACCGCGACGCCCAGCCAGCGGGTCCAGCCGAGGTCCGCGCGCGCGCCAGCTGCTGCCCCGCCGCCGGCCGTCATCGGTCGGCTCCGTCCGCGAGCAGGCGCCTGGCCTCGACGATGTCCGCATGAATCTGGGCCTTCAGCGCATCCAACCCGTCGAACTTCTGCTCGTCCCGGATCTTCGCCACGAACTCCACGGTCAGCAGCCGGCCGTACAGATCGCCACTGAAGTCGAAGAGATGCACCTCGAGGAGCGGCTCCTTGCCGTCCACGGTCGGACGGATGCCGATGTTTGCCACGCCGTCGTACTCCTCCTCGAGCCCCTTGATCCGCACAGCGTAGGTGCCTTCGAGTGCCGCGCGATAGCGCTGCAGGCGGATGTTGGCGGTGGGCACGCCCAGCTGGCGGCCCAGCTGACGACCGTAGACCACGCGGCCCATGATGAAATAGGGATGGCCGAGCAACTGTTCCGCGAGCGGAAATTTCCCCTCCGCGAGCGCCTCGCGGATGCGATTGCTGCTGATCCGCTCATGCTCGAAGGTGAGCGTGCCCAGGTGGCTGACCCCGAAGCCATAGCGGTCACCGGCGGCCTTCAGCATATCGTAGTCCCCCCGCGCATCCTTGCCGAAACGGAAATCGTCGCCGACGACGATGTACCTGATGCCGAGCAGCTCGTGCAGCAGGACGTCGGTCACCCATTCCGCGGAGGTGTTGCGCGTGCGTTCGTTGAATGGCAGGCACAGCACCCGGTCCAGGTCGGTGCGGCAGAGCAGCGTGATCTTCTCGCGAAAGCGGGTCAGCCGCGCGGGCACCTTTTCGCCGGCAAAGTACTCCCGGGGTTGAGGTTCGAAGGTGAGCAGCATGCTCGGAACGCCGAGTTCCTGCGACTTCGCGAACAGATGATCCAGCAGCATCCGATGCCCGTGGTGAACACCGTCGAAGTTGCCGATCGTCAGCACGCAGCCGCGATGCTCCGGCTTCAGACTGTAGATACCGTGAATGATCTCCATCGCGTCCATTATACGGCTATGCCAGATGCTTCAGGTGCGCAACCCGCCCACCCAGCAGCCAGATGGCGGCGAGATAGACCAACCCCCCGGCGGCGACGCTGCGCAGCAGCCAGAACGTTCGCCCGAGCACGCTGGCCTCCAGCCAGCGCGCGTCCTCCGGCGTGGTCCACAGAAGCACGGCTGCCATGGCAGCCACCGCCGCTGCGCAGCGAAGCACGGTCTGCACGGAGAGCCGTCCGATGCGAAATCGCCCGATCCGATCCAGGCCACGCCAGAGCAGATAGGCATTCACGCAGGCCGCGGCCGAGGTGGCGAGTGCCAGCCCCACGTGACCCATGACCCGGAAAAGGGCCAGATTCAGGACCACATTGGTGCCCACCGAGATCAACCCGATGCGGAACGGGGTACGGGTATCCTCACGGGCAAAGTAGCCGGGCGCCAGCACCTTGACCAGAACCAGCGGCACCAGGCCGACGGCAAAGGCCTGCAGCGCGAGTGCCGCCATCCTGGCGTCAATCGGCGTGGTGGCGCCGTGCATGAAGATGGTGCTGATCAGCGGCAGCGCCAGCACGTACAGGGCAACGGCGGCCGGCAGCCCGAACACCACGCCGACCCGCAACCCCCAGTCCAGCGTCGCGGCAAAACCGGTCAGGTTCGCCTCGCTGTCCAGGCGTGAGAGGTTCGGCAGCAGCACGGTCCCCAGAGTGACCGCAACGAGCCCGACAGGCAGCTCCAGCAGCCGGTCGGAGTAATAGAGCCAGGAGATGCTGCCGGTGAGCAGAGTCGACGCAAGCATGGTGTCGATGAGGGCGTTGATCTGGTTGACCGAGGCGGCAAACACGGCCGGCACCAGCAGCTTGCCCACCCGCCGCGCCCCGGCATGCTCCAACGAAACCTGTGGCGCGACGATGAGACCCAGCGTCTTCAGGGCCGGCAGCTGAAACAGAAACTGGGCCACACCGGCAAAGAGCACGCCCCAGGCCAGGGCGAAGACCGGCTCGGCAAACGCGCCGGCCGCGAAAAGCATCGCCCCGATCAGCGACAGGTTCAGAAGCACCGGCGTGAACGCGGGCACCGCGTAGCGGTGGTGAGTGTTGAGGA
>JASFLG010000441.1:0-4209 GCA_050118205.1 Pseudomonadales bacterium | reverse complement strand
TTCGCGCACTGGATCACCCCGCCCATGGTGCCGAAGCGGTTCGACACGCACTTCTTCCTGGCCGCGGCACCCGCCGACCACCTGGCGGTGCACGACGGGCACGAGTCCGTGGACTCGGTCTGGATCACGCCGCGAGCCGCACTGGAAGACGCCGCCGCGGGCCGGCGCACGGTGATCTTCCCCACCCTGCGCAATATCGAGAAGCTCGCGCGCTACCAGACCGTAGCCGAAGCCATCGACGCGGCAAGGGCATCCACTCCGGTGTGCGTGCTTCCCTGGACCGAGCAGCGCGAGGACGGCGTCTATCTGTGCATCCCACCCGAGGCGGACTACGACGTCTCGGAGGAGAAGATGCCCGAGCGCGCCGACTGAACCCGGGCCGCACCCGACCAATTCACCGATTCAACCAAGAGAGACCCGTTCATGGCAGACCAGGACATGCTCTACGAGGTGCGCGACCATGTCGCCACCATCACCTTCAATCGCCCGGACGAGCGCAATACGATCAGCGGTCCGATGCTCGAGGCGCTCTGCGACAAGCTCCTGCAGGCGGAGGACGACGGTGAGGTGCGCGCCATCGTCATCACCGGCACCGGCAAGTTCTTCTGCGCGGGCCTCGATCTGAAGGCCGGCACGTCGAGCCTGGGCGGCGGCAAGAAGTCGAATACCAAGAAGGGCCTGGATCTGCGCAACACGCCACCCACCGTGCTGCACGGTCTGGACACCCCGACCATCTGCGCGCTGAACGGCTCCGCTGCCGGCTACGGCATGGACCTGGCGCTCGGCTGCGACGTTCGGGTGATGTCGAGCGAGGCCAAGCTTGCCGCTGCGTTCACCGCCCGTGGGATCGTCCCGGAGTCCGGCGGCACCTGGATCCTGCCGCGCCTGCTCGGCTGGGAGAAGGCCGCCGAGCTCATCTTCACCGGCCGCACGTTGCTGGCCGACGAGTGCCGGGAGCTCGGGCTGGTCGCCCACGTGGTGGCGCCCGACGAGGTCCCGGCCAAAGCGCAGGCGCTGGCGGCGGAGATCGCCAGCAACGCGCCGATGGCCGTGCAGGCCGCGAAGCGCATGATGCGCATGGGGCTCGACGAGACCTTCAACGATCACGTGCACCACGTGTATCTGCAGCTGCTGCCGCTGTTCGCCTCGGAAGACTTCAAGGAAGGGATGGCCTCCTTCCTCGAGAAGCGCAAACCGGCATTCAAAGGCTACTGAGCGGCTTTCCGTACACGCTGCTCGACGAGCCGGGCAACCCGGGGTTCGACGCAAAAAAAAGGCCGCTTCCGGGGAAGAAGCGGCCGCCCTGAAGAGAGGAGGGCTAGGGGGAGGAGGGATCGAGTTATTGATGCTCCCTTTCGTGATTCGTTTCCTGATTCGTTTCCTGATTCATCCCGCGTTCGTCAGGCGGCGATCTCCACCGCCACGAAGCGCCGGGCACCGTTGTACTCCACCATGAGCAGCACCGACGGGCGTCCTTCTTTTGCGGCCTTCTTCACCTGCTTGACCACGTCATCGGGTGATTTCACCGCCTTCTGACCGACCATGGTGATCACCTGACCCGGGCGGATACCGGCCTCATAGGCGGGACCACCACGCTGCACGTCGGTGACCAGCACGCCGTCAGACTCCGAAAGACCGAACCGCTGACGCACTTCCGGTGTGATCGCGGAGAGCTGCACACCCAGGTGCGCAGGCTCCTGGTCAGCCGATGCTGGAATCGCTGCCAGCTCGCCTTCCTCCTGGCTGCGTCCGATCTTCACATCCAGCGTGCGCTTCTTGCCGTCACGCAGGACCACCATGTCCACGTCCGTGCCGGCCTGGGTGTTGGCCACCAGACGCGGCAGGTCTTTCGGGTCGGTGAGCTTCTGACCGTTCAGGCTCAGGATCACGTCGCCGACCTTCACGCCCGCCTTCTCGGCAGGGCCATCGTCGACCACGCTCGCGACCAGCGCACCTTCGGTCTCATCCAGGCCCAGGCTCTTGGCCACCGGCTCCGTCACCGGCTGAAACTCCACCCCGAGCCAGCCGCGCTCGACCACGCCGTTTTCCTTCAGCTGATCGATGATCTGAATGGCCAGCGCCGAGGGAATGGCGAACCCGATGCCGACGCTGCCGCCGCTTGGTGAGTAGATGGCCGTGTTGATGCCGATTACCCGGCCCTGGGCGTCGAACAGCGGACCACCCGAGTTTCCGCGGTTGATGGGGGCATCCACCTGCAGAAAGTCATCGAACGGACCGGCCTGAATGTCCCGGCCCCGGGCCGAGATGATGCCGGCGGTGACCGTGCCGCCGAGCCCGAAGGGGTTGCCCACGGCCAGTACCCAGTCACCAACCTCCGCGTCATCGGAGTTGCCGAGCTCCACATAGGGCACCACGTCGTCCGTATCGAGCTGAAGCAGTGCTACGTCCGTCTTCGGATCCCGACCTTTCACGGTGGCGGAGTAGTGCTTGCCATCCTGGAGAATCACGTCGATCTCCTCGGCATGGTCGACCACGTGGTTGTTGGTCACCACCAGACCGTCCGGCGAGATGATGAAACCGGAGCCCACGGCGTGGAATTCCGGGGCCGGACCGCGGCCGCCCATGTCTCCGTTCGGCCCGAGTCCGCGCTGGCCGAAGTACTGCTGGAAGAACTCCTCGAACGGCGAGCCTTCCGGAAAGCGGAACTGTGGCACGCTGCCCGGCATGTGCCCGGAGATGGAGACGTTCACCACGGCCGGCTTCACGGCCTTGACCAGCTCGCGGAAGCTGGTGCGTTCCGGCGTATCGAACACGCCGGCATTCTGCGGCGCCATCACGGGCGCCTCGGTCTTGTCGCCGTTCGGGAGCGCGATGGCCTGCCCTCCCGCAACGCCGACGCCCAGTGCCGCGACCAGGGCCACGCCAAAGAGCAGATTTCGATGCTTGGCTTTCATCCGGATTCCTCCTGCCATGCCATATCTGGTTACATGGTCGGCAAGTATCCGTGAGTGCTGCTTTCCCCAGGCTTTCCGCAAAGTTAAGGATGTGTAATGTTGACGGCGGAACGCCCTGATTCTGCTAGGGTCTTCACACTTTTTGCGGGCGCACGCGCATGATGCGGATACTGGTGATCGAGGACGACCCCGAGGTGGCGGCCTTCATCTCCAAGGGTCTGACGGAGCAGGGACACTCCGTCGATCACGCCGGGGACGGCAAGACGGGCCTCCTGCTCGCCACCACCGAAGACTACGACGTGATGGTGGTGGATCGCATGCTGCCCGAGCTCGATGGGCTGACCATCGTCAAGAGCGTGCGCGGCACCGGCAAGCAGACACCGATGCTGATTCTCTCAGCGCTCGGCGAGGTGGACAGCCGGGTGGAGGGCCTGCGCGCCGGCGGCGACGACTACCTGACAAAACCCTTTGCATTCAGCGAGTTGCTTGCGCGCATCGAGGCGCTCGCCCGCCGCTCCGCCCCGCATCCGGAGGCGGAAACCACGCTCAGGGTGGCGGACCTCGAGCTCAATCTCCTCGCCCGCACGGCGACCCGGGCCGGCAAGAGCATCGATCTGCAGCCCCGCGAGTTCCGTCTGCTCGAATACCTGATGCGCCACGCCGGCCAGGTGGTGACCCGCACCATGCTGCTCGAGCAGGTGTGGGACTACAACTTCGACCCCCAGACGAACGTCATCGACGTGCACGTGAGCCGTCTCAGGGCCAAGATCGACAAGGGCTTTCCCAGCCAGCTCATCCAGACCGTGCGCGGCGCCGGATACATGATCGATGCACCCGGCTGAGTTCCTGCGCTCGTCGACCTTCCGGTTGACGCTCCTCTATATGATCCTGATTGCCGGCGCCATGCTGGCGCTGCTCGGCTTCCTCTACTGGTCCACCATCGGCTTCATGATGAGCCAGGTGGACGACACCATCGAAGCCGAGATCGTGGGTCTCTCCGAGCAGTACCGCGCCCGGGGCCTGAACGGTCTGGTGCGCACCATCAACGAACGCATCGATCGCAACCCGCGCAGCTCCTCCATTTATCTGTTTGCCTCGCCGAACCTCCGGCCCCTGGCCGGCAACCTCACCGGCTGGCCCAACGCCATGCCCGACCCGGAAGGCTGGCTCGAATTCAACGTCGACGACCCCACAGCGGGTCTCAAGAACGTGAACGCGCGCGCCCGGATGTTCGTGCTGCAGGGCAACTTCAATCTGCTGGTGGGCCGCGACGTGCGGGAGCTGCAGGCCATAC
>JASFLG010000440.1:0-4215 GCA_050118205.1 Pseudomonadales bacterium | reverse complement strand
CGACACCTGGGGATAGCGGTGCAGGGAATCCACATCGAACATCAGCGGCCGCTCCACCAGCCCGTGCACGGTCAGCCGGTGCCGTTCCGGATCGATGGGCGGGACGCCCGAGTGGTGACGCTCGAAGTGCAGACGGCTCGGGGTGATGATCCCGTCGAGATGCTCGAGCGGGGTCCGCGAGACACCGGCACCGGTCGTGCCCGGCTGCGAGCCGATGGGCGCACGTTGCAGACCCTTTTCGTAGGGCGACGGCGCCCCGACGGGGCTCATGCCGGCCCCCGGCGCAAGCATCCAGGGCTCCCGTTCCGGCTTCGCCGCCGCGTTTGCGCCGCCCATGCCCGCGAGCAGTAGCGACGTGCCCGCTGCCAGGCCCGATTTCAGGAGCACTCGCCGATGCAGCAGGCCATTGCCTGCCACCGGCAGCCCGTCGTCGTCGTGCAGATCGTCCATCATCTCCCTCCTCCTGCGATCTTGCCTGGGACGGCGGCGGCGTGACAAGCGCGGCCGGTAACGCGAACATGGTCGTATCAACCGCACGACCAGAGGAAATGCCATGGCACTCAGTTTCGACGGCAAGGTCGCCGTGATCACCGGCGCAGGCAACGGGCTCGGCCGCGCGCACGCGCTGCTGCTCGGATCACGCGGCGCGAAAGTGGTGGTGAACGATCTCGGTGGCACAGGCTCAGGCGAGGGCGCCGACGCGAGCGTCGCCGATGCCGTCGTGTCCGAGATCAGGTCGGCCGGCGGCGAGGCGGTGGCCAATCCGGATTCGGTGACCGACGGTGACAGGATCATTCAGTGCGCCCTGGATACCTTCGGCCGGATCGATATCGTGATCAACAATGCCGGTATCCTCCGCGACAAGTCACTGCACAAGATGAGCGACGAGGACTGGAACCTGGTCTACCAGGTGCATCTTCTCGGCGCCTTCAAGGTCAGCCGCGCCGCGTTCCCGCACATGCGCGAGCAGGGCTACGGCCGGTTCGTGATGACCACGTCCGCTGCCGGCATCTACGGTAACTTCGGCCAGGCCAACTACAGCGCCTGCAAGCTGGCCCTGCACGGGCTGTCTCAGACCATCGCCGTGGAAGGGCGTGCAAAGGGGGTGCAGTCGAACACCATCGCGCCCATCGCCGCCTCCCGCCTCATGGGCACGGTAATGGACGAGCAGGCCATGGCGCTGCTCAAGCCCGAGGCCGTGAGCCCGCTGGTCGCCTGGCTCTGCCACGAGGATTGCGACGCGACCGGGTCGCTGTTCGAGGTGGGCGCCGGATGGATCTCGCGGGTGCGCTGGGAACGCAGCGCCGGTGCCTACTTCGATCCGGGCGGCTTCACCCCCGACGACGTGCAGGCCGCCTGGGAAACGATCAACGACTTCTCGAACGCGACCCATCCGGACAGCACGGCGTCCACCTTCCAGTCGATTCAACAGAATCCGCACCTGGCCCGGTGATCGAGCAGACCGCCCCGCCTCGGGGCTCACCGGCAGGCGGCATCTGCCTGGTCACCGCCCTGCGCGACCCGTCGGCGGAGCTGATCGGCAAGGCCGAGCCGTTGTGGGAAGGGCTGCGGGCACGCTTCGACGCCATCGCCATGAACGTCACCGACGATACTCACCCGGACTGGCTCGCCTTCCTGGCCGAGCGCGCAATCCCCGTCCGGACCTCGGCGCCAGACTGGGACCGTATCGGTGCGCACCGGCGCGGCTCGCTCGCCGCTGGCCTCGAGCACTTCGACCGCGAGGGCTACCTGTACGCGGATCCGGATCACATCCTGCGCTGGTTGGAACGGGACCCTGAGGAACTCGATCGGATCCTGGATCTGGTGGGTCGCTGGGACTGCCTGGTCGTCGGCCGCTCCCCGTCGGCGTTCGCCGCGACGCCCGAGCGTCTGCGCATGACGGAGGCCGTGGTGAACCGTGTGTACGCACTGATGACCGGCAGGCCCTGGGACCTGATGATGGCAGCGCGGGGATTCAGCCAGCCAGCCGCGGCGTTCATCGCCCGGCAATCCACCGAGGATACGATCGGTAACGACGTCGCCTGGCCCCTGCAACTCGAGCGGGCGGGATTCTCCCTGGCGTACACGGAAGCAGACGGGCTCACTTACGAGACCAACACCGTTTATGCCAGGCGTGTGACCGACCATCTCGACGAGGACCCCGCCGCGTGGATGCTGCGCGTCTACGCGGCCGGCCAGCACATCGATGCCATGCGACCCTATCTCGCCGGGCCTGGCGCCGGCAGCACGAATCAAGCGGAGCCGTAAGCATGTTCGAAAGTCCCAACCGCAGAAGGATCTTTCTGCTTCGCCACGCGGAAGCCGCGTATGTCGCCGAGGACGGCACGGTCACCGACGACCCGCGTGGCGTCGGCCTGACCGACCTCGGCCGCGTTCAGGCGCGCAAGCAGGCCGCCGTTCTTGCCAGCGTGCCCTTCGACCGGGCGATCTGCTCGGGCCTGGCCAGAACCCGGGAAACGGCGAAGATCATCCTCGCCTACCGGGATCATCCCGCACTCGAGGTGGTGGATGCACTCGAGGAGATCCGCGGCGGCGGTCGGGACCAGCCGGTCGCCGACGTCTCCGAGTGGCTCGCCCACGTTGCCAATCCGTGGGCAGCCGCCGAGCATCCGGAGGCGACCTTCCTGGGCGGTGAGCGGTTCGTCGATTTCGCCGCCCGGGTGACGCCGGCCTTCGATGCGATCATCGCAGATCAGAGCTGGCGGAACCTGCTCCTAGTGCTGCACGGCGCCGTGAATCGGATGATCTTCAACCACGTGATGGGACTGAAGTGGCAGGGCCGAATGTCCATCGAGCAGGACAACTGCTGCATCAACATCATCGACGTGGATTCGGACGACGAGGGACGCGCGGTGCGCTACCTCATCCGTGCGGTGAATCTCACCGCTTACGATCTCAACAAGTCAGGCATACACCGCACGAGCATGGAAGACACGGCAGCCCGCATCGCCGCCACGATGTCGGAACGCATACAGTCCTAGCCCCGGCACCGCCGTCGCTCAGTCCTCGAGTGCCGCAATCAACGCCGCGTAGTCCGGGAACCCGAACTCGGCCGTGATCTCCTCGCCCCAGAGCCGGTCGAGCGCCGCGTGGACCTTAGCAGACAGCGCCGCGCCGCCGCCGGACCTGCCTTCCCGCACCTTGGCGCTGTCGCTGCCCTCGGGCAGCCCGATGCGCGCCTCGGAGAGCTTGCGCATCAGATAGTCGTCGAATCGATCCTTGTGCGCGAGCATGAACGCGATGGAGGCATGCTCCTCGGTCAGATCGAGCAGGTCGTCATCCAGGTCGATGCCGATGAACGCCGCCACCCGTCGGATCGTGGCACGCACGTCCCGGTGCATGTGCTCGTAGGCGAGAAAAAGCACGTTCTCGTCGTTCCGGTGAGGCCACCAGGACTTGAGATGCTTGTAGTAGCCCCGCTGCTCGATGAAGCCCGTGAGCGCAAACTCCTCGAGATCCACGCTGCCCGGCTCCCAGAACCAACCTTCGTTGAACTTGTACATGGACACGAGCGCATCGGCCGGATCGCGCACCACGTTGATGTAGCGGCCGCCCTTCGGCACTTCGCCGTACCCGAGGTGACTCTTGAACGCACGTGGCTCGGCGCGCTGCTCGGCATTCAGATCGATGCCGAGCGCCGGGCTGGTCTCGATCCACGGAATCACCCGGGAGATATCGTCGAAGTCCATGTCCCCACGGGTGCGCAGCGTGTGCACGATCTGCTGCATCCAGGTCGTGCCGCTCTTCGCGAACGGTGTGATGACCACGTCGGTGGGCCGCAGCTTCAGGGCCATCCCTGCCGCGATCTCCTCCTTGGTCAGCAACTTCGCCTGGCGCTCGCGCATCTCCTTGAGCGAGGTCGGACGTGTGCCCCGGGTCGCCTGGTTCATGCGTCGTTGTCCGAAAGCTGGCAAGCACCGGACTATAGCCGAGCTGCGTGTCCGGTACGACCGGGTCCGATGCTACACTCGCCCGTCGCACCTTACGGGAGCAGGGAATGGCGGACGCAGAGCTGATCCGGCACGACGGCTGGGCGGAGCTGGTCATGAACCGGCCCGCCCGCAGGAATGCCATCACCGGACCCATGGGCGCCGCGATGACGGAATGCCTCGCGGCCGTTGGAGAGGATCCGTCGATTCAGGCGCTGCTGCTGCGCGGGGCCGACGGGGCATTCTGCTCCGGGCTGGATCTGAC
>JASFLG010000439.1:0-4234 GCA_050118205.1 Pseudomonadales bacterium | reverse complement strand
CCTATCTCAACGAGCGCGCAGCGACGATCTACTCCGGCGCAAGCGAGGTGCAGCGGGACGTGCTCGCGAAGCGGGTGCTCGGACTCTGACCGGACCCTGTCGGTCCAAGCGGTTTCCCTGCAATGTCGGTCGCTGCGACAATCCGTGCTTCGTGCCCTGGTGGAGTCCCTGCGCAGCGCCGGCTGTGCGATCACGCGGGAAGCCGAAAAGTTTCCGGGCTTCGGTCTGATCGCACGTTCGGCCAGGACCCGGAAGGCTATGACATAGAGATGATCCAGCGGGAAGGCTGACAGACGCTGCACGACACCCGCCACCGCGAATAGCAGCCCACCAGGAAGCGTGGCAGCTCAGATGAGCTTTGCCATGTGGACATCATCGGGTTCCAGCTCGAACAGCTCCGGCAGAGGCTGCTCCATCGGCAGATAACCACGTCGCAGATAGAATCGCACGGTGTTCTCGCTCGGCGTTGCCGTAACGACGATCTCGTTGTGTGCGGTGCAGCGGGCGATATCCTCCAGGCTGGCGCACAGTCGGCCGCCGATTCCGGCGGACCGAAACGCCCGGCTGACATGCAGATATGCAAGCCGCGCGATCCCGGGGCGGATATGCGGCACGACCACGCCAATCGCGACGAGCCTTCCGTTCGAAAAAACGCCACGCGACACTCCGCCCGCCTCGTCGTAGTGCAGGAGCGCTTGACGCTGGGCCTCGACGGAGTGCTCGCCGTGTCCCTCCGGATCCCAGCCCGCCGCATCCCAACGCCCCTGGTGCGCAACGAGTTCGGTTCCACGCTGTTCGAAGAGCACATCGATGCGTTCGGTCCGGTCGATCTCACCGACACGCCGCAGATCCTTGCGCGCCAGAACCCGGATCTCGACTTCCTCCACCGCTGTAATCCTGCCGCTCGACGGCTCCGCATGGTGCCCCTTGCGGGCAACGCAGGCAATGGATCCGCCGTCAGCTCGGATGAGGGACTAGGCGGCTCGAGCCACCCATACCAATCCCTGCCATTCGCCAACCAGGTCATTCATCGCAACGAAATCCAGGCAGGGGTCCCGCTCCAGATTCAGCCTTGCCATCACGGCTTGCGACCGGAGGTTGTCAGGTGCCGTGTATGCGAGCACTTCGTCTAATCCTATTCGCCCAAACACGTCCTTGAGCGCAGCACGCGCGGCTTCCGTCGCATAGCCATATCCCCACGCGTGTCGGACGAGTCGCCATCCGATTTCATGGTGATCACCCAGAGGATGGCCGGGATAGGCGGGCATGACGCCGCAATATCCCAGGTAGTCGCCGGCCGCCGTCTCGATCAACCAGCGGCCGAAACCGCACACGTCGAACGCGCCGGCGTAGCGGTCGAACTTTGCGTCGCTGTCCTCACGACTGATCGGTCCGCCGTAGTCACGCATGACCTCGGGATGAGCATTCATTGCGGCGAACGCATCCCGGTCATCCTCACGCCAGGTTCGAAGGCGCAGTCGGTCGGTATCCAGAGTGAGCTGACGGCTATGCATTGCTGGACGCCTGGCTTATCGCTTCATGGGGCCGAGGTCATCGTCGGGATAGTGCACCGTCTCGTGCTCGCGACGTGAACCCACAGCGATGTAGGCCGCCGGTTGCTCACTCTCGTTGACCAGGTGATGTGCATTTGAAGATCCGGCGGGAAAACCAGCGAAGCCGCCTGCTTCCAGCACGTGCTTCCCATTGTCATCCACCAGAGTGACGACCCCAGACAGCACGTACACAAACTCGTCCTCGCATTCGTGCCAGTGACGCAGTGCCGACCACATGCCCGGCTCGAGTACCACGTGGTTGACACCGAACTGTGAGATACCGACCGCCTTGGCGAGATGAGCCTGGTGCCTGCCGCCAAACTTCTCCGGCCGAATCGGATCCCTGATGAAATCGGGAATCCCGCTCGAGACGCTCGCCCCCGATAGCTTTCCGATCTTCGTGTCTCCCATGGACCGGATTTTACAGGGTCACCATCACCCGAGGCGACGGTAGCGCGGCCCCTCCGGCAGGGTGTCGCTCACATAGGCCGCTGGCGGTTCCAGCTCGAGCGCCACACCGTTCAGCGCCGGCATCATCGGAAGCTTCACCGGGTATCGGCTTCTGCCGAGGGTGACGTGGGGATCGTAGCGGCGCTTTTCACCGGTCGGCCAGCCCCTGGCAAGAGCCTCGTGCCAGTGGCCGAGCTGTCCGTCCGGGTCCGTGAGGCGCGCCACCAGCATCCGGGCGCGTCCCGGCTTCGGAAACCCGGTGATCTCACGCACCGCGGCGCACAGGCTGACGGCCGGCAGCCCGGCGGCAAGCACGCGGACGTCCTCTGCCCGGTCGGCTGCAACGCTGCCCAGGAAGTGCAGCGTCACGTGCAGGTTTTCGACCGGTACCGGACGCAGACCGGGCACCTCGGGCGCCCGGTCCATCAGCTCCCGCGCGGCCGTCGGGGTGAGAAAGCAGCCGAAAAATATCCGCACGCGCCGGGTTCAGTCCAGGGCGTAGCGGTTCGGCTCCACGTCGTGGGTGCGCTGCCAGAACTCGAGATTGGAGAACGGTGAGTTGTTCACCACCTTGCCATCCGAGTTCTTGTACCAGCTCTGAACCCCGGGATGCCCCCAGGCGAGGGTGCGGCTGATGGCCTGAACCTCGTCGTTGTACTCCTCGTTCACCGCTTCCGGAATCTCGAGTGCCCGAGCCTGGCGGCCGATCATCAGCGCGAGGCACTGCATGACGTAGTGCACCTGGCACTCGATGGAGTAGATGATGCTGCCGCCGTGCACGATGTTCGTGTTCGGTCCGTAAAGGCAGAACAGGTTCGGGTAGTCCGGCACCAGCATGCCCTTGTACGCACGGGGGTAATCGCCCCAGCGTTCCTCCAGGGTGGTACCGGACCGGCCGATCACGTCCATCGGCCACAGAAAGTGATTGGTGTTGAAACCCGTGGCAAAGATGATCACGTCCACCTCGTGCACCGTGCCGTCCGCCGTCTCGATACCGTTCGGATGCACGGCGACGATGGCATCGGTCACCAGGTTCACATCGTCCCGGGCGACGGTGGGGTACCAGTTGTTGTCGATGATCAGACGCTTACCGAACACGGGAAAGTCCGGCACGCACTTCTCCATCAGGTCCTGACGGGGCCCGAGCTGCTCGCTGATGTAGGCAGTCAGCGCTTCTCTGAGCCCGTCGTTCGCCTCGCTCATGGCCCGGTCCTTGTGTGCCCATTCCGGATCCTCCGGCACGGCGGGCCAGTTCCGGTCCATGAAGCCGAAGATCATCCGGGCCCGGTGCCACTCCGCGTAAAGCGGAATGTGGTTCAGCGCCCAGATCAATCCCTTCTCGACCGGTCGGTAGTAGTCCTTGTTCGGCGACACCCAGTGCGGCGAGCGCTGGAACACGGTGGTGTGCGCCGCCTTCTCTGCGGTCTTGGGCAGGAGCTGCACCGCGCTGCAGCCGGTACCGACCACCGCCACCCGCTTGCCGGCCAGATCCACGTCGTGGCGCCAGCGCGCCGAATGAAAGGACTCTCCGGCGAACGACTCGAGGCCCGGAAACGGCGGGATGACCGGTCGGTTCAGCTGTCCGACGGCGCTGATCACCGCATTCGCGCGGAGCGTCTCCTCGCCACCGTCGGCACGTTTCACGTCGACCTGCCAGATGCCGGTGGCATCGTCGTAGCGCATGGCCTGCACCTCGGTCTGGAAGCGGATCCGGTCCCGAATACCGAATCTGTCCGTGCAGTGCTCGAAGTACTGGTACAGCTCGTCCCGCTTCGAGAAGTAACCCGACCAGCTCGGGTTCCGCTCGAACGAGTATGAGTAGAAGTGGTTGGGCGTATCGACACCACAGTCCGGATACGTGTTCTCGTACCAGGTGCCGCCGACGGCGTCGTTCTTCTCGAGAATGGTGAACGGAATACCCGCGTCCTTGAGCTTGACCCCCGCGCAGATCCCCGACATACCAGCCCCGACCACGATGACGCTGAAGTCCTCCACGGCCTTGCCACCGAGCGCCTTCTCCAGCATGGCCCGCCAGACGTCGTCCCGATCGACGAAGTTCGTCTCCTCCAGCAACATGGCAGCGAACGCGTCGTCGACCGGCTCTGCGGTGGAGAACTCCATCATCCGGCGCATCTGCTCGCGGCTCGGCGGCGGTGGCAGCTCGCCGCCGTTGTCGCGAACACGACGCAGCAGCTCGAAGGCTCCTTCCCGTATCTCGGCAGCAATCTCGT
>JASFLG010000438.1:0-4249 GCA_050118205.1 Pseudomonadales bacterium | reverse complement strand
GTGTTCCTTTTCTCCATTGAGCAGGTTCGCGACCCGGGGCGCGACTACGAAATCCACCTCATGAAGAATCTGGCCGGCTTCGACCGCCACGCCTGGCGCACCGGCTTCACCAACTATCGCTTCGCGATTCCGGAGCTTGCCGGTCGGACTGGCCGGGCGATCTACAACGACGTGGATCAGATCTATCTCGACGACCCGGCGAAGCTCTTCGACCTGCCTCTGGACGGTCATGGCTATCTGGCGGTGTCCGCGGAAGACACGTCGGTGATGCTGATCGACTGCGCGAGGATGGCGCGCGACTGGAACCTCGAGACGGCATGCACGCGTTCGAAATCGCAGCTGCTGCGAGCAGGACAGGCACCGGATCTGTGGGGCCCTCTGGAAGGGCGATGGAACGCTCGCGACACGGAGTTCCCCAGAAGTCAGATCCGGCTCCTGCACTATACGGCTCTGCATCTGCAGCCGTGGCAGCCCTTCCCGGAGAGCTACTCATACCACGACCACCCGCTGGGGGATCTCTGGCTGGATCTGGAGCGCCGCGCCGATACGGTCGGCTATCAGCCGTTCAGCTGTCGACGCCCGAGCCCGCGCTTTCCGCGGGGCCGTCAGGGGAAGATCGCCGATGCCGCTCCGGCGATCGACGGGCTACGCGAGTTCGTTACCGAGCGAGGCGCCACGAGCGTTGCGATGCTCGGAATCTCGCCGCCTGCCCCCGCTCAGGCACTCGCAGCCAGCCAGCGCTGGCACACATTCGAGCATATCCACGAGATCGAAAAGGCGAGCGACGTGGTGGTGGTCTCGGGGCTCGCCGAAGGTGTCCCCGCCGAGGACGTGCCCTGGTTGCTCGAGACGGTCTTTGCCGGCGCTCGCCTGGGCGTCTTTGTGGCGGTGAATGCGGTGCCGGCGTGCAGCGAAGCCACGGTGGATGTCGGGCGTACGCTGCGTACCCCCGCATGGTGGCAGGAGCAGCTCGAGCGGGTGGGCCGGCGCTATCCCGGCGTGGCCTGGCGCCTGGATGTGAGCGCCGACGGGCACCGACAGACCATCGTGGCCGATCCCGCGCTGGAGCAGGCGAGCGTCTGGATTCTGGAAGGACACCGGCTCGGCGACGTGCTTCAGCTGCGCCGGATCGCCGACGCCCTGGGCTGGCCGTACAGGAGTATCCGCCTGCGTTACAACCCTTTGCACATCGTACCCTCCTTCCTGCTCGGCGAGACGCTCGCGAGCGTGAAGAATCCCGAGGTGCTCGCGCCGCCGTGGCCGGACGTGGTCATTGCCTCGGGCAAGCGCAGCAGCAGCGCCGCGCGCTGGATCAAGCGGCAGAGCGGCGGGCGTACGCGTATCGTGAACGTCGGCCGTCCCTGGTCGCGCCTGGACGTCTTCGACCTGATCGTGACGACGCCGCAGTACCGCCTGCCGGCGCGCCGGAACACCCTGCATCTTTCGTTGCCGATCACATCGAGGACCCGCAGCGAGCTGGCCGCGGTGCGCCGCGCGAGCGTCCTGCCCGAGCTGCCGGGCCCGCGTATCGCGGTGCTCGTGGGGGGTAACAGCACATCCTGCAGCCTGAACCAGCGGGCCGCAGCGGCGCTTGGCCGCATGGCGAACGAGGTTGCGGCCCGACGTGGGGGATCGCTCCTGATCAGCGGCAGTCCGAGGACGCCGCGATCGGCGTTTCGCGCCCTCGTCGGCGCCGTGTCGGTACCGCACTACGCCTGGGAGTACGGCCAGCAGGACCGGAAGAATCCTTACCTCGAGTTCCTTGCGAGCGCCGACGAGATCCTGGTGACGGGCGACAGCGTGTCCATGCTCGCGGACGCCCTGGCGACCGGCCGGCCAGTGCGGGTCTTCTCCCTCCCACCATCACTGCTCGCACGGGTCGTCTCTTCGCTGCAGGCGCCGTTTGCCTGGTGGAGGAGGCGTCGGAAGACTTATCGCGGCACACCCAAGCAGCAGGGACCGATCTCCAGGTGGTACGACCGCATGGTGGATCGCGGACTGCTGACGCCGGCGCGCGACCTCGATTATCTGCACGGCGTGCTGACGGTTCGTGGGCTGGTCAATGGCGGCAGCTCCCGGGCGGACCAGGAAAGTCTCGCGGACGACGAGCTTTGCCAGGTCGTGGAACGTATCCATTGCCTGCTGCACGATGGTCTGGAGGTGCGCTCGGCATGACTTCCACCGGCGTCCTGGTTCTCGGTGCCGGTCGCAGCGGTACCAGCACTCTGGCCCGGGCCCTGATGGCGCTGGGGGTGGAGCTCGGCCGCGAGTTCAAACCGCCCACTCGAAAGAACCCGCGCGGGTTCTTCGAGGAGGTGCATATGCTTGCCATCGCCAAGGCCGTACGTCGCGCGCTCGGGCTGCGCGCCGAGCACGTTCGCCTGCTCGGACAGCAGGACTGGTGCACCACCGATCTCGAGAGCCTGCGCGAGGAGATGACGGACGCGATCGAAGCCGCCATGGGTGATGCGCCGGTCTGGGGATTCAAGTATGCGGGCAACGGCCGCATCCTGCCGTTCTGGATGTCTCTGTTCTCGTCGATGAAGATTCGTCCGGCCTTCGTGCTCGCCTACCGCAATCCACTCAGCATTGCCGCGTCGCGGCGGAAGCTCGATGCGGTGCGGGGCGAACAGCAGAAGAACGATCTGGAGTGGCTTGCGCACGTGGTGCCCTATCTGCATCTCACCCGCGGCCACCCGATGGTGGTGGTCGACTACGATCGCCTGGTGCAGGAGCCGCAGGTGGAGCTCGATCGGATGGCGCGCGTGCTCGGGGTTGTGCCGGACCCTTCCGCCGTGGATGCGTTTGTCAACGGCTTTCTCTCCCCCGAGCTCCGGCACAACCGCTTTGATGCACGTGCGCTCGAGAGCGATCGTACGCTGCACCCCCTGGTCCGGCGCGGCGCCCTGCTCCTGGAAGGGCTGACGACCGGGTCCGTCCCGCCGGACGACGGGTTCTGGGACGAGTGGGCGGAGCTCCGCCAGGCGCTCTACGAGCACGCGAGTCAGCATGCGCTCGTCGACCGTCTGATCGACCAGCGCCGCCGGGCGCGCTGGTGGGACGTGGTCACGCCTCTGCGCCAGGCCTGGCAGGCACGGCCGCTGCGCTGATCCGGCCGGCGCCGGACGCCCGCCGACCCCACAACTCGTTACACCTTCCCACAATCCCGCGCACACGCGGCCGTCGGGACCCGCTACCGTGCAGAGTGGCAGTGGAGAAGGGCATGGGTTGCGACTACGTCGAGCATTTCCACGAGAACGGTTACGCGGTGGTCCGGGGCGTTTTCCACCCGGGTGAGATCGCCGAGCTCGGCGAGGCCTTCGATCGCATCTACGCGGAAGGTATGGCCCGGGGATTCAGCTACCGGCATCAGAACGTTTTCTTCCGCGTTACCCCCGATCCGGCACTCGGGCGGATTGTGCGCATGGTGCAATGGCCGGCGTACTTCGATGAGGTGCTCGCCCGCTACCGGGTCGATCCGCGGATGGGTCGCCTGCTCGCGCCGTTCCTCGGCGCCGACGTGAAGCAGATCATCAACCAGCTGCACTGGAAGCCGCCGGGCGCGGTCAACGTGGACTTCGCGTTTCACCAGGACATCCGCTCTCGCCGGCCGCGGACGGCCTACTTGGATCCGGCCCGGTCATACGTGCAGACAGGCATCGCCGTAGATGCGCACGCGCCGGAGAACGGCTGCATGACCGTGCTGCCGGGCAGCCACAAGCTCGGCGAGCTCGGATTCGACGACCGGCCCGTGCTCGACCGTCCGCTCACGGACGAAGACCTCCGCGCGGTGGGGCTGAACCCGGCGGACAAGGTGGACCTCGTTCTGGAGCCGGGTGACGTGGCGATGTGGCACCTGTATCTGGTGCACGGCTCCGGGCCGAACACCTCGGCATGCGACCGGCGCTTTCACATCAACGGCTACGTGAGGGGCGACCGCTGCAGCCGCGGCGAGTGGGCCTTCCGGGGCGGCATGCCCTGCGTCCTCGGCAAGCCGGTGCTGGTGCATTACGAGGAGCTCTACACGCGCCCCGGACCGTTCTACGTCGACTGACAGGTCAGAGCACGCACCCCTCGTGGGCGGAAGACACCAGGCGCGCGTACTTGTGCAGCACCGAGCCGACGGGCACCTTCTCCCGCACGTCCGGCGCCTTCCAGCTCTGCATGCGTGCCTCGATCTCGGAATCCGGTACCTCCAGATTCAGGGTGCGATGCGCGGGATCGATGACGATGGTGTCGCCGTCGCGAA
>JASFLG010000437.1:0-4253 GCA_050118205.1 Pseudomonadales bacterium | reverse complement strand
GATCAACATGGACGGTGTCACGTTCGCGGCGACGATCCAGGCACTACAGACCAACACCAACGCCAACCTGCTCTCCACGCCGACCGTGATCACCCTCGACAACGAGGAAGCGAAGATCGTGGTCGGCCAGGAGGTGCCTTTCCGGACCGGTTCCTTCAGCACCACCGGAGACGGCTCGCAGAATCCGTTCACCACGATCCAGCGTAAGGACGTGGGCCTGCAGCTGACGGTCACGCCGCATGTGCACGAAGGGGAAACGGTGCGCCTGGAGGTGGCCCAGGAAATCACCGCCGTCATCCCGAACGCGCCCATCGGCAACGCCGGTTTCTCGGACGTCGTCACGTCGAAGCGCCAGATCGAAACGGCCGTGCTCGCCGACACGGGGCAGACCATCATTCTCGGTGGTCTCATTCAGGACGACATAACGGTGAACGGCTCTCGCGTGCCACTGCTCGGCGACATCCCCGGCGTCGGCTGGCTGTTCCGCAGCGAGTCCAGATCCAAGACCAAGCGCAATCTGCTAATCTTTCTGCGACCGACAGTCATCCGCGATCGCTCCGGCGCGGAATCAGAGACGAAGCGGAAATTCGATGAGATCTGGGAAACGGAAATCGTCATTCCCGGCGCTGGCGAGCCGGCGGCCAGCCCATCCGAGCTGTTCGACGGTCGTAACTGATCCGGGCGCCGGGGGCCGGGCGCGGCGGCCAGCCGATTGATGCGCCGGCTGAGAGCCCTCCTCTACCGGATGAGCCGCGCGGTCATCGGCCGCATCGTGCGTCCGCAGCTCGCGGGTCCCGAGCTGGACCTCGAGGGCGAGCAGGCCCAGACCGTCGAAAACGCCCGCAACTTCATCTACGTGCTCGGCACGAAGTCGCTGAGTGACCTGATCGTTCTGGATCTGGTCTGTCAACGCCTGACCATCCCCTCGCCACTCGAACCGATCGAGTTGTCGGGGCAGACGGAGGCGCGGCGGTTCTTCTTCCTGAATCGCCCGGCCGGCGGCTGGTTCCGCCGGGACACGATGCAGACGTACTCCGAGCGCATGAAGCGAATTCTCGAGAACGCCGACGAGCAGTGCGAGGTCGCGCTCCTGCCGGTGGCCGTCTTCTGGGGCCGGGCGCCACAGAAGGAAGGCTCGATCTGGCGGGCGATGATGTCCGAGAACTGGTCGGTGACGACCCGGCTCAAACGCCTTGCGAACCTCGTCTTGAGCCGTCACCACATCGTGGTGAGCTACGGAACGCCTATCGCGCTGAAGGAGCTGGCAGGCGACGAGCCCAACCGGGTGGTACGCCGGGCCGCGCGGCTGCTGCGCGTCAGGCTGCGCAACCAGCGCGTGGCCACGCTCGGTCCCGACTTCTCGCACCAGCGCACGCTCACCGATCAGATCCTGGCGAGCCGATCCGTACGGGCCGCCATCGAGGGAGCGGATGCCGGTCCGGTGCGGGCGGAAAAGCAGGCCCGCAAGGCGGTGCAGAGCATCGCCTCGAACATGTCGTCTCCTACCATCCGCGTCCTGGCCCGACTGCTCACGTGGTTCTGGCATGAAATCTACGACGGCGTCGAGATTCATGGCCTGCAGCGCCTGCAGCGCATCGCCGAAGGCCACACGGTGGTCTATCTGCCATCTCACCGCAGCCACATCGACTACCTGCTGCTGTCGTACCTGCTCTTCTACCGCGGCCTCATGATCCCGCACATCGCAGCGGGCGATAACCTGAACATGCCTCTCGTCGGCGCCTGGTTGCGGCGTGGCGGGGCATTCTTCATGCGACGCCGTTTTCGCGACGATCCGATTTACTCAGCCGTGTTCTCGGAGTACCTCTACCAGGTCTACCGTCGCGGTCACTGTGTGGAGTTCTTTCCCGAGGGCGGCCGCTCCCGCACCGGCCGGCTGCTGCCGGCAAGGCTCGGCCTGCTGAAGATGACGCTCGAGTGCCACGAGCGGGGCATTCCGCGACCGCTTGCGCTGGTCCCCGTCTACTTCGGATACGAGAAGCTGATCGAAGCCCGAAGCTATCTGGACGAGCTGCGCGGCACCCAGAAGAAACGCGAGTCCGTCGGCGACATCGTGAGAAGCCTGAGGCTCACCAGACAGAATTTCGGCAAGGTGGACGTGAGTTTCGGCGAGCCGCTGGTGCTCAACAACTGGCTGGATACGAAGCCACGATCCAACCCCACTTTCGAGCTCGGTCAGGAGGTGCTGCAGCGGATCAACGAGTCGGCCTCCATCAACCCGGTCAACCTCGTCGCGCTGGTCACCCTGTCGACTCCCCGCTTCGCCATCGACGAGTTGCGCCTGGTCGATCAGATCGACTGCTACCTGGCACTGCTGCGCGCCGAGGCCCCGCACCACGACTACAGTGTGACCGTGCTCGACGGTGCGGAGATCGTCCGCTACGTGGAGCACCTGGGCATGCTCGCCCGGGAACAGCAGGAGTTCGGCGACATACTCTGCCACGATCCCGTGAACGCCGTTCTGATGACCTGGTATCGGAACAACGTGGCGCACACGCTGGCGCTGCCATCGCTGATCGCGTGCCTGGTCAGACAGCGGCGGCGTCCCCTGAACAAGCTCGCGCTCACCACGATGGTCGACACCGTCTTTCCCTACATTGCGGCAGAGCTTTCCATCAGGGAGGATCCGGCGGCCGTCGACCGCTGGCTCGAGCATCTGCTGAGATTGGGTCTGCTCGAGCTGCACGAGACGGGCGGTTACGTGTCGCCACCGGCCGGGGATCCGAACCAGCACAAGCTGCAGCTGCTCTCGACCGTGATCGAGCCCACCCTCGAGCGTCTCTACATCGTCATTGCCCTGCTCGCGACCCAGGGAGAGGCTCCGCGAACTCGGGAATCACTCCAGGAAGACAGCCGGAAGATCGCCCACAAGATGAGCCGGCTGTACGGCATCAACGCACCGGAGTTCTTCGATGCGCGACTGTTCGACGTGTTCGTCGACAAGCTGATCGCCGACGGCGTGGTCCGCGAGAGCGACGACGGCACACTCACCCACGGCCGGGTCGTGGAGGACGTGCTGAAGGCATCCCGCAGCGTGCTCGACCCGGAATTCCGCTACGCGATCCTGCGGGAAGGCTAGCCATCACTCGCCGGGCGCCCGCTCGGCGGCACCAGGTCCCGATGCGCGGCCACGGTACACGTCGTAGCGCACCGACCGTCCACGAATGCTCCAGTCCGGATCGGCCAGAGGCGTATCTTTGAGGCGACGCTTGAGCACCACCCTCGCGGTCGCCTTCTCCCGCGCTGCCGCCAGCAGAGGCTGATCGAAGGCGTCCCCCTTACCGAGCAGCGCGGCCAGATACTGCATGCGTTTGCCGGGCAGCGCCGTCTTGCCTCGCGCCGGAAACATGGGATCGAAGTACACCACGTCCCAGCACGTGTCGCCGGCGAGTATCTTCCCGGCGTCGCCACGGGTGAGCTCCACCCCCGGAATCTCGAGCCGCTCGAGCAGGTTGTGCAGCAGGGCCCAGAGAACGGCGTCGCGCTCCACCAGATCCACCTGCGCTCCGGCCAGGGCGAGTGCCAGGCCATCGACGCCCAGGCCGGCGGTGGCATCCAGGATGCGCTGCGGATACCCGCGCCGCAGGCCGCAGGCCCGCCCGAGCAGGAAGTCGCCCTGAAGGCGGCGGCGTATCTCCGGGGACTCCACCCATACCCCGCGCCGGTCACCCCGACGCACCAGCATGAGCGTGCCCGCGCGGAAGGCGAGATGGAACTCACCTGCCTCCGACGGCGTGCGGACGAGGTGGAAGCCGTCGGCATAGGCGGCGAGCCTCGCCTCGTCCTTCGCCGAACAGACCAGCTCTATGGCCCCGCTCCGCGCCAGGGCGAATCCCCTTCTATGTACTCAGGCAGCCCCGAAGCAGCATCCACGTCCTCGCCCCGTTCCAACGCCGCCAAAGCGACACTCAGCAGCGCGTGGGCGTCCACGTCACACGGCACCGGTGCCGCCCCCGACCACCAGGATGGCGTCTCCCCCGCCACCAGCCAGCCTTCGTGGCGGGCGTAGAACGCGGGATCCGGGGATTCAGCGAGCAGAACGTCGGGAACCGAGCACACGGCCACGCCGGAGTCGTTTCGATAGGCGGCGATGTAGTGCAGATCGCGACGCGAGCGGATGCTCGTCAGCACACCCGGCACGTGCGGGTAGCCGGCCAGCGCCCGCTGGGCGATTACCTCGGAAGAGGATACACGCAGCACCCGGCCCGGGCCGGCGAGCGCAATGGCCTGGGCCG
>JASFLG010000436.1:0-4261 GCA_050118205.1 Pseudomonadales bacterium | reverse complement strand
ATCTCTCGATTGACGCCACCCAGGCGATTGACGGCGCCCAGGCCGGGTAGTGCCGTGAGCTTGCGTGACACCACGTCGTCGACGAACCAGGAGAGCGCTTCCTCGTTCATGGTGTCAGATGCCACCACATAGGTGAGGATCGGCATGCCGGCCGTGTTCACCTTGCTCACGATCGGCTCTTCGAGCTCCCGGGGTAGATCCGAGCGGGCATTGCCCACGGCGGCGCGCACGTCGTTCATGGCCTCGAAGATGTCGCGCTCGAGGACGAACTGAATCATGGTCATGGACGAGCCCTCCGTGACCGTGGAGGAGATGCTCTCGATCCCCTCGATGCTGCCCACCGCGTTCTCGATCTTGCGCGTGACCTCGGTCTCGAGCTGCGATGGCGACGCGCCCTGGAGCGCGGCCGTGACGATCACCGCGGGAAACTCCATGTCCGGCATGTCCTGGATGCTGAGGCGATTGAAGGCATAGAGGCCACCGAGCACGAGGATGAGAAACAGCACGACCGGCGGAATGGGCTCACGGATCGCCCAGGTCGCGAAGTTCACGCTCCCACCTCCGCGGTCGATGCGGTGGACAGCGACGGGACCACCCGCACGCGATCGCCGTCGTTCAGAAAGGCGCCGCCGTTCTCCACCACCTTGTCGGTCGCTTTGAGACCGCTCACGACCTCCACCCGGTCGGTCTCCCTCCGTCCGGTCTCCACCTGCACCTGCACGACCCGACTGGCCTCGGGATCCACTTTGAAGACATACTGGCGCCCATCCCGCAGCACCAGCGCGGAGGCCGGTATGGAGATGCCCGGTCGCTCACCGAGGAAGATGCGTCCGGCGGCGAACATGCCCGCCCGCGCTCCGGCATTCTCGGTGTCGAGCGCCACGTAGACGATGCCGGTGCGGCTTCCGGTATCGAGCACGGGCGCGACCTGGCGCACCGTGCCGTCCGCCACATGACCGCCGGCGAGCTCGACGGTTGCGCGATCTCCCGGATTGATGGCGGCGAGCTCCGCCGCCGTCAGCTCGGCGCGCCACTCGAGACGGTTCTGGCGAACGAGCCGGAAGAGTTCCATGCCCGGCGCCGATACGGCACCAAGCATGGCATTGCGGGACGAGATTACGCCGTCGTCCGGAGCGACCACCCGGGCGTTGTCCAGGGTGATCTTCTGGGTGAGCAACCGCGCCCTGGCAACCTCGACCTGGGCCTGGGCCGCCTGGGCGGCCGTCGTCGCCTTGATGAGATCCTGCTCGCTGATCGCCTGCGTCTGCCTGAGGCTTTTTGCCCGATCGGCATTGGCCATGGCTTCCACGAGCCGCGCCTCGGCTTCGGCGAGAGCCGCTTTCTGCTGGGCGTATGCGGCCTGCAGCGGTGCGATGTCGAACCGGGCCAGCACCTGGCCTTTGCTGACCTGATCCCCGACGTCCGCCAGGACCTCGACCAGCCGCATCCCGCCAACCTCGGCCCCTACTACGGCCTCCTGCCAGGCCCCGATTGCACCATTCGCCGTCACTGTCTCCGGCCAGACGATGGGCATGGGCTGCACCAGTGACACCGTCAGTGCGGCGGCATCGGCGGAACTTTCAGAAGTCGACCGATCCTCTGCGTCGGACGACCGGCTGGCCCGCAGGCTCAGGGCCGCCACGAACGCGAGGCCCAGAAGCGCGAGAGACAGCGGCACACCGAAGCGACGTAGCAGGGACATCATGTTCCATCACCCGCGGGACGTTCATTTCGGTGACGCTCACTCCCGCACGCCCGCTCACGGCGCGCGCGTTCACCCGCGATGAGATCCTTTGCGTGCGCCACGAGGCGGGTCACGCTCGCCGCGACCGCCTCGTCAGAATGGACGAGATCCGGAGCAAGACGCCGAATGGCGCTGCGCTCGATGAGCAGCACCGTCGCCAGGCCGATGAGGCTGAAGGCGAGCTGATGCAGGTTTGCGTCGACGCGTTCGATACCCAGGCGCGAGGACAGAAAGCGCACCAGCTGGGCGTGATAGCGGCCTAGCATCCCCGTACGGTTCGGCGCCAGCGTACCGGAGGGCTGCATCTGCTCCCGAAGCATCAGCAGGCGGCCGTGGTTCGCCTCGTCGCGGGCGAGCACGAACGCCATGACGTGCTCGTACCAGGCACGAAGTCCGCTTTCGAGTGACGTGTCGGGATCATCCAGTTGGGGGGGTGGGGCGCCTTCGACGTCGAGCTGATCGAATACCGTGCGGTAGAGCGTCGCCTTGTCTCCGAAGTAGTAGTGGATGGCGGCCACGTTGGCGCCGGCCCGGGTGCATATCTCACGGGTCGAAGCCTTGCCGTAGCCGCGCTCGGCGAACACCTCGAGCGCAGCCTCGAGCAGTCGATCGTACGCAGCACTGCCGGTCTGCAGATCGTGGGTTTCCGCCATGGCGCGGTCCTGAATTCGGGCCGGGCACGGTAATCGAAGCGCAGAATTCAAACAAGTGCTTGAATCACATGCTGGAACGGGTGCCGCGGCAGATCAGACAGGCCTGCAATCCACGTTGAGCCACGGCGCGAGTGGCGTCGACATGCACGCCGAAAATCCTGTCGCGCTCCGGAGCAGTTGACCGTGCTGTCCAATATACTGTATTTATTTACAGTAATCCGGGGAGGAACGGCACCATGAGCAAGGACCTGATTTTCTACACCAACCCCCAATCCAGGGGCCGGATTGTGCGCTGGATGCTCGAGGAGACCGGCGCGCGGTACGAGACGCAGATCCTCGAGTACGGCACCACGATGAAGGCCCCCGAGTACCTGGCCATCAATCCCATGGGCAAGGTACCGGCCATCCGTCACGGCGATGCGGTGGTCACCGAGTGTGCGGCCATCTGCGCCTATCTCGCGGACGCGTTCCCCGAAGCTGGGCTGGCACCGCCGACGAAAAACCGCGCCCGGTACTACCGCTGGCTGTTCTTCGCGGCGGGGCCGCTGGAGTCGGCCATCCTCAACGCCTCGCTCGGTTTCGACGTGCCGGCTGAGCGGGAAATGACGGCGGGTTACGGCAACCTGGCGCGCACGCTGGATGCGCTGGAGTCGGCGATCACGTCGTCGCCCTACATCGCGGGCGAGACGTTCAGCGCGGCGGACGTCTACGTGGGGTCCCAGGTGAGCTGGGGCCTTGCCTTCGGCACGATGGAGAAGCGGCAGAGTTTCGTCGACTACGCCGCTCGTGTAACGGATCGCGACGCCTACCAGCGAGCCAACGAGCTCGACGGTCCCATGGGATGAGCGGCGGGCGAGTCGAGTGACCGCCGCTGCGACGCGGCGATCGTCCGTGGGAGGTCAGCCGGCGACGTTGGCCGTGGCTGGCTGATCGGAAGAGCGCCGACGGGGGCTGTTGCCGGAGTTCGGCGCGGACGCGCCGGCGGGACTCAGGCTGCGGTCCGTCTGCTTGCTCAGCACGTAGCGGCCGAGCGCGCGCGCAGCGTCCCGCTCGGTGGGGTAGGGTCCGACCCGGCCCTCCCGGGCAGAGAAGTACCAGCCGTCGTCCGCCTCCTGCAGACGGCGCTTCGAATCCGGACTGTTCAGATTGTCGAGAATCAGGTGCGTGCTCGAAGCGATCCGTCGGGAGATCTCCTCCAGTGGCATCTCGAGCACGATGGGGCGCTCGTCGACGCTGCAGGTCACCCGGGCACTGCCCTCCGCTTCGTTCACGGCGACGACCATGAACAGGCAGCCGTCCTCGGCGAAGAGCCTGCCTTCGAAACGCTTTGTTCTCACGATGACGATTCCTTTCGTGGCAGAGCGTTCATCTTATGAAGGGGCTCGCAGGCGGTCTGAGACGCGGTTCACAATTTCGCGGCGTCGCGTCTAACCTATACGGATGCGCCGTCTGGTCACTGTGCTTGCCATCGCCGCCGTGCTGCTGTCGCTGTTGATGCTCGCGGTGTATGCCGCGTTTCCGCAGCTCGCAGGGTGGCTCGCCGCCCGGGAAGCCGGTCGACTCGGGCTCGCCGAGCTTGCCGTGCGGGCCGAGCGGCCGGACCTCCAGGGCCTCGAGATCGGCGAACTCGATGCGCGGTCGCCCGCATTCAACGTTCAGCTCCGGGAGGTTCGGCTGCGTTGGAGCTGGCAGTCGCTGCGCCAGGGTCGGCTGCTGTCGGTTCGGGTGGCGACGGCGTCCGTCGTCGTCCAGCAAGGGAGCCGGCTGCCGGAGTCGGCAGCAGAAGACGGCGATGGGACGCAGACGGTGCCGGGTGCAGTGAAGGCAGCCGTCGCCGGTGTGTTCGAGCGGCTGCCGTTCGATC
>JASFLG010000435.1:0-4297 GCA_050118205.1 Pseudomonadales bacterium | reverse complement strand
ATCCGGTGCACGTCCGGCGCCGTTTCCTCGATGGCGAGAAACGCGGGCCGGACCTCGTGGGCCGCAGCGGAAACGCACGTGCCGAGGGCGAGGATCGCAAGAAGCGCGCGGCAGCGGAGCGTCACGCACCCCCCGGTTCGGCGTCGAGATGCACCTCGTAGCGCTCGCGCAGAGACTGGTAGAAGCGGTCGTTCGCCTCGACTCGACGTGCTTGCCGAAGGTCACGCCGCACGGCGTCGCTCACCTCGGACAACAGGGGATCCCTGGCCGGCGCGCGCCCGGTGATTCGCACCAGGTGCCAGCCGTAGGCGGAGCGCACGGGGCCCTGCCAGACGTCGGGCTGGTCGGCGTCCAGTTCCGACAGGGCCCGCGCAAACCCGGTACCGAAGAGATCGGCGATCTCACGCGCGGACCGGTCGACGTAGCGATTCTGGAGGATGAACGGGTCGCCTGCGGCATCCGGATCGTCCAGGGCGGCGCGGGCGTCGGCCTCGGCGTCCTGTCGGCGGTCGTTCGAGAAGTAGCGATGCTCGAAGCTGAACCGGTCGGGAATGCGGTAGTCGGCGGCGTGCGCTTCGAAGTAGGCGGCGAGCTCGGCAGGGGATGGCTCGTCTGCATTGGCCAGGTCCTCATTCAGGAACGTCAGCTTCTGTGCCAGACGGCGGCGAATGATGGTGTCGTCGCGGTCGAGGCCGAGCTTCTTGGCCTCACGATAGAGGATTTCTTCCTTCAGCCACTGCTCCAGGAGTCCCCGTGCCTCGTCGGGTGTCGGAGGCCGGCCCATCTGGGCCTGCCACTGGTCCATGATCCGATTCTGCTGACCGATGGTCACGTCGATCCGGTAGTCGCCTGCGTCTCCGCCACCCAGAAACCGTTGCGCGACGAAGATCAGCATACCGAACAGCAGAAAGATCGTCAGTGGGTCCTTCAGGTAGCGCATGTGCGCTCCTCGCGTCAGGCGGCGAACTTCTCCAGGTGGTAGTCGGCGTTGCCGAACTGGGCATCGATAACCAGCAGGCGCTTGAAGTAGTGGCCGACCCGGAGCTCTTCCGTCATGCCCATGCCGCCGTGCAGCTGCACGGCATTCTCGCCGATGAAGATACCCGTCTTGCCAACCATGTGCTTGAGCGCGTGGATTGCTCGTTGTGCCTCGGCACCGTCACCCTGGACCGCCTCGAGGGTGGCCCGGTAGAGCAGCGACTTGCACTGTTCGTACTCCATGAACATCTCCACCATCCGATGCTGCAGCACCTGGAAGTCGGAGAGCGGATGGTCGAACTGTACCCGTTCCTGGGTGTAGGCCACCGTATCCCTGTAGAGAACCTCCATGCAGCCGATGGCCTCGGCCGACAGCGCCAGAATGGCGTCGCCCGCCACCCCGTTCAGCACGGAGAATCCGCCGTCGAGCTCGCCGATCAGCGCATCGGCGCCGACGCGCACGTCGTCGAGCGTGACCTCGGAGGCCCGCAGACCATCGACGGTCGGGAAGTTCTGCAGCGAGACGCCGTCGGCACCCGCATCGATCAGAAACAGCGAAATGCCGCGCTCGTCGATCTGCCCGCCGCTGGTTCGTGCCGAGACGATCAGATGGCTCGCCGTCTCCGCATTGGCGACCATCGACTTGTGGCCGTTGATGACGAAACCGTCTCCGTCCGCCCTGGCGGCGGTCGTCACGTCGTGCAGATCGAATCGTGCCTGCTCCTCGGCGTACGCCAGGGTGAGCTGCCTGCTGCCATCGATGATGCCGGGTACGAGCTCCGCAAGCTGCGCATCGCTGCCCGCACGCTTGAGCACGCCGCCGCCGAGTACGATGCTGGCGAAGAAAGGCTCGAGCACGAGGCCCTTGCCGAGCTGCTCCATGACCACCATGGTGTCGATCTGGTTGCCGCCGAAGCCCCCCAGGGCCTCCGGGAACGGCAGGGCGAACCAGCCGAGCTCGGCCATCGTCTGCCAGTACTCGTCGCTGAAGCCTTTGCTGCTTGCAACCAGCCTGGCTCGCTTGTCCAGCTCGTAGTTGTCCTGAACGAACCGCTCTACGCTGTCCTGGAGGAGCTTCTGCTCCTCGCTGAAGTCGAAATTCACGCGCGTCTCCTACTTCGAAGTCTTGATACCGAGGACGTTCTTCGCGATTACGTCTTTTTGAACCTCACTCGCGCCCCCGTAGATGGTGTACGCGCGGCTGGCGAGGTAACCGCCCATGCCGCTCTTCGCAAACGAAGGACCGACCGGCTTCGAGCCCCACGCCGCGGAGTAGATGCCGCCCGCCTCCATGGTCAGCTTCTGGATGCGCTGCTGGATCTCGGTGCCCTTGAGCTTGAGGATCGAAGACTCCGGACCGGGGTCGGTGCCCGCCGAGGCCGACGCCAGCGAACGCAGCTCGGTGTATTCCGCCGCCATCAGATCCACCTCGAGCTCGGCCACCTTGGCGCGGAACCCGGGCTCGTCCATCAGCGTGCCGTTGCCGCGCTTCACGGTCCCGGCCTGCTCCTTGAGCTTCTCGAGGGCGATGATGGAGCGGGAGATGCCGGCAAGTCCCGTACGCTCGTGCTGCAGCAACCCTTTGGCGTACGTCCAGCCCTTCCCCTCCTCACCAATCCGGTTCTCCACCGGCACCTTGACGTCGGTGATGAACACGGTGTTCACGCTGTGCGCGCCGCCCAGCGTGATGATGGGCTTCACCTCGATGCCGTCCTGCTTCATGGGAAACAGCAGGAACGTGATGCCCTCCTGTTTCCTGCCGCTGTCGTCGGTGCGGGTCAGGCAGAATATCCAGTCGGCGATGTGGGCCATCGTGGTCCAGATCTTGGTGCCGTTCACCGTGTAGTGGGACCCGTCGTCGGACAGCACGGCTTTTGTCTTGAGGCTTGCCAGGTCCGACCCGGCGCCGGGCTCGGAGTAGCCCTGGCACCAGTTCACCTTGCGTGCACGGATGTCTGGCAGGAAGCGCTCCTGCTGTTCCTTGCTGCCGTAGGCCATGAGCACGGGCGCCAGCATGCCGATCCCGAAGGGCAGGTCCCAGGGAAGGTTGGCGACGGCCGTTTCTTTTTCCCAGATGTAGTGCTGGGTCGGGCTCCAGCCCGGGCCGCCGAACTCCTTCGGCCACTTCGGCACGTCCCAGCCACCCTTCTCGCGGGCCTTGTCGAACCAGTCCAGCCGCCACTGGTTGTAGTCATCGCCCGGCTTGTAGGCGTTGTCCTTCAGAAAGGCCCTGACCTCGTCGCGGAACGCGAGGTCGTCTGTGCTGAGTTCGATGTCCATCAGGCTCCCGTCTCTTCTCTCGGTCGATTTGCCGGCAGCGCGGCAGCTTACTGAAAACTAGAATCTTTTACTAGAACGAAATTCTATATTACGATCCGTCGTCATGCCTCCACCGGACCCTGCCACGACCCCCGCCGGCGCCGCTATCGCGGGCGCTCGGGTCACCGCAACCCGCGCACGCAAGCAGAGCGTTCTCTCCGCTGCGCTCGATTGCTTCACCGAGCTCGGTGTGGAGCAGACCACCATCAGCGAGATCCAGCGCCGGGCCAACTGCAGCATCGGCAGCATCTATCACCACTTCGGCAGCAAGGAAGGTATCGCCGAAGAGCTTTTCCTCGACGGAATCCAGCGCCTCAACCGGGGGATGCTGAAAAAGATCCGCGCCGCGGAGAACGCCCGGGAGGGTGTGCAGGGGGTGGTGGAGTACTACTGCGAGTGGTCCACGCGTCACCAGGACATGGCCCGCTATCTCCACTCGCGCGATATCGACTTCTCGCCCGACGCGCGCCGGCGCCTGCACGAGATTCACCGTGCCTATATCGGTGCGATCTTCACCTGGTTCGCGCCGTTCGTGGAGCGTGGCGAGATGCGACTCCTGCCGCCGGAGACCTACGTCCCGCTGATCAGCGGACCCATCCAGGAGTACGTGCGACGCTGGCTGTCCGGACATCACAGAACCGCCCCACGCCAGGTGAAGGCGTTGTTTGCGGACGCGGCGTGGAACGCGGTCAAGGGCTGAGTCCCGCCGGTGCTGCAGCCGTCGACGGTGGCCCACGTCGAGGGGTGAGTTGGTCGCGTCGTCGACCATGGCCACTACGCTGCCATCGCAGCCCAGGCGGCGGATCGGCTCGATGGGGAGATCGACGCGCGAAGACCTCCGCGGAGGGGTAGTTCCAGGTCAATGGCTTACACGAGCGTGCATGTCTGTCCGAAAGTGCACGCGTGCGTTCAATGGCGCTGAGTTCCGTTTCGAACCGAACTCCCGATTTGCGTTCGCTGCGGCACTGGTGAGCTAAGCTCAGGCAATGGACGCACCGCA
>JASFLG010000434.1:0-4312 GCA_050118205.1 Pseudomonadales bacterium | reverse complement strand
CGTGAGCCGGACCTGGTCAGCCGTTGCGTCGGTCCCAGGCGCGTTCGATGCGGTCGCCGCGTCGGTCGAGATGCCGGTCGGCCCTTTCGCCGCGTTGGTCCAGATGACGGTCGATCCGGTCGCCTCTGAGATCGTGGTGGTCGGCGAGCCGTTCCCGGTCGTTGGCGTCTGCCCAGCGGGCCTTGCGGTCGAGACGCGCATTGATCAGGTCGCCTTTGAACTGCTGGTACGCGGCGTGCGATACCAGGTCTCAATTCCAGGCGAAATCGGGCCGATTGATGTCAGTAAGGGCGGAGTCGCGCCTGCCGGGCCCCTACTTGACCAGGAACTCCACCGACGGCACCTGCGCGACCAGCTCGCCGCCGCGCCGGACGCTCGCGCTCACGAAGTGGGCCCCGCGCTTCAGCGGCCAGAGATGGGTGGCGCCGCCATGTTGTGGGGCGCCGCCGTCGACGCGCCACTCCACTGTGTCCCTCGCGTGCACGCCCTGGAGCTCGAACTCGAACGCCTGCGCTTCCTCGGGCAGCCGGGGATCGTAGGCCATACGCAGACCTGGCGTGGGCTGACGGAAGCGGATCTCTGTGGCCGGATCGGCGACCGGTGACGATGCCTGCGCCAGTTTGCGACCGACGCCCGTCGGCGCCCGTGGCTCCGTGCCCGGCACGAAGTACTCGCTGCGGTGTGGGCAATGGTCGGCCGTTGCCGGTGCGCCGCTGTCCGCACAGATGACGCGGCGGGTGAGGCGCGGGCTCAGCCACAGGCGCTGCGTGTCCTGATTCCGGTTGAGCAGGTCGAAGGTGCCGCGCAGCACGAGCGCGGGACCGGTGGATCCGGTGATGCCCCGGGTCGGGGTCTGAGTCAGGTTGCCCATCCACACACCGACCACGTAACGGTGGTCGAAGCCGACCGCCCAGCTGTCCCGGTAGTCGCTCGAGGTGCCGGTCTTCACGGCCGTCTGCACCGGCAGGTCGAGCAGGCTGCCGCGGCCGAACTCGAGGGTTCTCGCGCTCGGGTCGGAGAGGATGTTGGCGAGCAGTGAGGCGACCTCGGGGGTGATCACCCGGCGGCGCGGCAGGGTGCCGACCTCCTCGGCGCGCGCCGCGAGGGGCTGGTACACGCCGCGGTTGGCGAGCGCGGCGTAGGCGGTCACCAGCTCGAGCAGGGTCACCTCGCCGTTGCCGAGCGCGAGCCCGTCACCGTAGAAGTCGGGATGTCGGGAGAGGCTGTGGAAGCCGAGGTCGCGCAGCAGGCGCAGATAGTCCGCCGCGCCCGTGTGCTGAATCGCCTTCAGCGCCGGGATGTTGAGCGAGTTGCCCAGCGCGTCGCGCAGCGTCAGCGGGCCGTAGAAGGTGTGCGAGTAGTTCGAGTAGCTGTGCAGGCCCGTGCCGACCATCTCTGCGAGCGGCGCGTCGTCGATCAGGGTCGCCGCGGTCCAGCCACGCTCGAGCGCGAGCGCATAGACGAACGGCTTCAGAGCAGAGCCGGGCTGGCGTGGGGTCACTACGGCGTTGATCAGCCGGCCGGCTACGGCATCGTCGTGCGCACCGCCTACCACCCAGGCGAGAATCTCTCCGGTCCGATGGTCCGCGGCGAGCAGGGCGGCGTTGGTGACGTTGTTGGGCGCCAGCGAATCCAGCCGACGGTCGACGAGCCCCTGGAGCGTGGTCTGCAGCGTGCCGTCGAGGGTCGTCCGTACCACGTCGGTCCGGCCGGCTGCGGTGCGCGCAACGTAATCCAGGAAGTGGCGGGCATCGAGATCGAGTCCGGGAGCGGCCAGCTCGAAGCGCGGGTCGACCACCTGGCGATACTGGGCGGCGCTGAGATACCCCGCGTCCTGCATCCGATCGGCGAGCTCGCCTACCGAACGGCGCAGCGCCCGCGGGTCACCACGACGCAGATCCAGTCTCGATGGCGCGCGCACGAGCACGGCCAGCGCCAGCATCTCGGGCGGTGAGAGCGTGTCCAGGTCCCGGTCGAAGTAGTAGTGCGCGGCCTGGATCACGCCGCGCCGGTTGGCCGCGTAAGGCACCTGGTTGAGATAGAACTCGAGGATGTCGAGCTTCGATTGCGCACGTTCGAGCCGGGCCGCTTCCCAGCCCTCCAGCCAGCGTGACCAGACCGTGCGTGGGCGCGGATGGATCATGCGCACCACCTGCTCGGTGATGGTGCTGGCGCCGCTCACGGTCTCGAGCGCCAGCACGTTCTGCCCGAGCGCGCGAACCCGAGCGATCCAGTCCGCGCCGCCATGCGCGAAGAACCGCTGATCCTCGGCCTGAATGAAGGCCTGGACCAGGAGGGGCGGCACCTCGTGCAGCGGCACGGCCTCATGCAGGTTCCAGTCGTTGGCGTAGGTGACGTTGAGGGCGCGGCCGTGCCGATCCGTCACCTCCGCTCGGCTGACGTGGGCCGTGATCGCCGCGAAGCTCGTCGGCACCGGGCGCAGGGCCTGTCGCGTCTCCCGCCAGAGCAGGCCCCCCGCGGCAAGCAGGCCCGCCACGCCGACAATGGCCATCACCGTGACAAGGGAGCGGATGCGGCGATCCATCACGGCTGGCTCACCTCGAGGGAGAGCGGCAGGGTCTTGCCGTACACGTCCGGGTCGTACATCTCCGACGCCTGAGTCGGTGGCACCTGGAAGGTGCCCGCTGCAATCGCCTGGGCGGTGTAGGAGAGGTGATAGCGGCCGGGTCGGAGGTAGTCCGAGTAGAAGCGTACGGCCGCGTGGCCGAGCTCCCGATGATAGAAGCTCCAGCGCGAGAAGCCGTAGGCGTTCCAGTCACCGGAGCTGAACCAGTAGGAGCCGCCGGCGGCGACGAAGTCACCGGCATTCGCATCCACTCCGGAGGTGGTCGCCAGGTCCCGGTTCACCGGCTCGAGCCCGCCGGGGACCGGGTCGTCCACCACCACGAAGTTGCGTGCGGTGGGTAGCGCCAGAAAGAGGTCCACCCGGACGAGCTCGCCGCGCTCGACCGTCGCCGGGTCCGTGAGCAGGACCCACTGGCCGTTGCGCTGGACGGCGTATTCCCGCCGGATGTCGATGCCGGCATTGACCCGCTCCAGATCTTCCGCACGCGGGGCGTAGGTGAGACGGGTGCTGTAGTAGAGCCGACCGACCCCCTGGGCCGTGACCGCCACCTCGGCGCCCGGTCCGACCTCGTCGGGCGCGATCGGGGTGCTGAAGGTGCGCGGCTTCGCGCCGAAACCCTGCAGGGTGGCTTCACCCATGGACCTGTCTTCCAGGGTGACCGATGCCCGCAGATCGGGGGTCTCGTGCTCGAAGCGGCGCGCATAGTCCACCAGGGCGTTCATGCAGAACATGTTTTCCTGGGTGTTTTCCCAGTGATCGCGGGCGCCGCGTGACTGGGTGATCGCCCGGGTCATGGCCATCGGCGCGTCACCGAGCCCGAAGCGGGTCAGGTCGTCGACCCGGGTGAGGGCGGAAAGCACGGCGCAGTTGGAGCGCAGCGGCGTGGTGAGGATGCGGCGGAAGCCGTCGTCCACGTCGTCGTTGAAAGTGAGCTTACCGCCGGTGGTGCTGGAGCGGGCAAGCACCTGATTGACGGCCTTGTCCACCAGCTCCGGCGAGCCGCCGAGGGTCAGCGCTGCCTCCATGTAGTTGGCGGTTCCGAAGAGATCCATGTAAGGCAGGTGCGACTCGTAACGGATGAGGTCCTCGGTGCCGACCTGGCCCTGGCTCGCCAGCGCGTTGAGCGCCACCGCGCGCACGGTGGCCGACATGTTGCGGGAATAGAAGTCGGGCACGTCGTCGCGCCGGAGCAGGTTCTTGAGGTAATCCTGCAGTCGTGACTCCACGCTCGCCGGGGGCTGGAAGCCGGCCCGGCGCAGCCAGGTGAACGCGAGTGCGGTGTACGCCGAGAGATACGGGCTGACGTTCCGATCGTCGGGCACGAAGTAGGTCATGCCGCCGTTCGGCGCCTGGTAGCTCGCCGCCTGGGCGAGGGTGGTATCCGGCAGCTCGTCGCTGCCCGGCCACTCGACGCTCGGATCCAGCCGCGCCTTCAGCGCGTCGTAGTGGGCCGCCATCGCGCCCTTGGTCAGCTTCTGCTCCCAGCAGGTGTAGGGGTAGTCGCGCAGGTAGCGGAAGGCGCCGTCGATGTTGCCGATCACGGTGGGGGAGAGCACGACGGAGACCTCGCTGCTGTCGGGCAGCGCGTTGGGCGGTACAACGATGGGATCGCGTACGGTGCCGCTGGTGAGCGAGCCATACTGCGCCGCCACCTCCAGGCTGCGTCGTTTGAGTACGGGCAGGCGGTGCTCGACGGCGTCGGTGTCGGTTGCGTCACCTGCGCGG